>CAIQBF010000092.1 GCA_903869975.1 uncultured bacterium
ACCTTGGCTATAATAAATTATCCGGATTGATATTGAGCACCGCGCCGTCAGGGAGTTTGGCAAGTGTTGTGCGAAGGACTTCCGAGAGGCCGCGGCTACCCATAAGTGAGTGGAGTGACCAATCATCGGATTTTGGGCGAATAACGGCGTTGACGACGGTTTCTTTTTTGCCTTTTTGCACGACGATACTTTCAAAAATATCGGGTGCGAATGGATTAAGAATTTCCTGCAGGTAGTCTTTGGCTGCTTCTTTTTCGGCTTCTTTACCGCGCCAGGTGATTTTCATGATGGTAGATGCCGGCGGGTAGTTGTAATCGATGCGTTCTGCGAGCTCGTTGCGATACCACGAAGAATAGTTGTTGGATTGGATGAGCGTGATGATGGGCTCGTCGGGATTTTTGGTCTGCACATAGAGCTTGTTGCGGGTACGTTCGGCAATGGCGAGGAAGAGTTCGATGATGCGTTCGTTGGTTCGGTAGCTTGGAATATTGAAGAGCGTGTCGAAGGAGACCACGATACTGTCGGTGACCGCGTCGCTCAAATAGAAGAGCGCCATTTCGGTGCCGATCAAGACGCCGCCGGGAGCTGCGGCGAATGCGGCCGCAACTTTGCGTGCCTCGGTACGCGTCGGAGTGGCTTCGCGATCGATGCGAAAGACAGGCACTTCTGGATACAGGCGCTTGATTTCTTCTTCGACAAAAGCCGTGCCGGTTCCGAGTGCTGCCAGGTTCCAACTTTCGCAGCGAGCACATTTCTGTTCAGAAGGCTTATGCATTTTGCACTTGTTGCAGATGAAGACGCGCTTACCACTCGCTCCTGCGTAGAGCACGAGCGGCGCTTCGCAATGCTCGCAGAGGAATACTTGTCCGCAATCGCGGCAGCGGGTGACGGTGGCGAGTCCGGTGCGCAAGGCAAAAGCGAAGATGTGTGATTTTTCGGCGACACACCTACCCACGAGCGCGCGCATTTCTGCTGAAAGTGCAGGTACTTGGTCGTTGCGCGTGCGCGGCAAGATTTCTGCAGGCACGCCATGCGGGATGACATTGATCTCAAGCGGAGCGAGTGCGCGGAAAGTGATGGGCGCAACCGTGCCGAGTTCTTTGGTCTCGTGACGGCCGAGTGTTTCGACACGCAGCAGACTGTCGCCGAAAATGAATTTCTTTCCAGCTGAGCGCGCGAAAATCTCCATGAGCACGCGGAAGTCAAACGAAGGGTTGGATGGTGTCGAGTATGCGCTCGAGCTCTCGTGTTCGAGAATGAGCGTGCCGGTATCCGGACGCATGAGCGAGGCGAACGACGGTGTCGTGATAATGACGAACGGGTGCGGATCGACAGCGACTTTTTGGAGGAGAGTGATAAGCTTTTTGCTTGAGAGTTCGCTGTTGATCACGACCACAAAATCCGCGATGCCGCGTGAGAGTGATTCGGCGAAGAGGTCGCTGTCGGCGATAGTGGGACACACGAAAACGACGGATTCTTTCTTTGCAAATGATTCGCGGATGTAGGTGCGGTAAAACGCGATGCGGTCATCGAGCGGGGATTGGAAGAGGAGGCGCTCGGGTACCGGTTCCTCGCCGGTCTTCTTGATCGGTTCATGTGAGAATAATCCGTAGAAAGAATAGTCTGGTATGAGGAGATTGAGAATGGTTCCGCGCGGGCAGCGGTAGTATTGCGCAGCGAGCCGTGCTGCTTCAAAAATGTATGCGGGTACGGGCGAACCCTCTTTTATTTTCAAGATTTTTTTCAGTGAAAAAGAACCAGACTTGATAGCGGCTTTTTCATCGCGCGCATCACGGCAGGCGACTGAAATAGCGTCGATAGCCTTACTGCGTACCGGCACAGAAACCACCGTGCCATCTGGTACAGGCTCGGCAGAAAAATAGGTCAGAGTCTCCTTGGGAATTCCGCGTTTGATGGGTACCACTTCCACGATCCACATATGCGCTCATTAAAGCATACATATATATGTATAAGAAATGACACATTCTGATTTTTAGCATATAATCCGCCCATGTTTGGCAAGAAAATCGGTATAGACCTTGGAACGGCGAACACGCTCGTGTACGTTCCTGGTAAAGGCATCATTCTCAATGAGCCTTCTGTTGTTGCTGTATCCGAGCAGGATAATTCCATTCTCGCCATTGGTCTTGAAGCCAAGGAAATGATCGGTAAGACGCCAGAGTCTATTATCGCGTATCGCCCAATGAAGGACGGCGTGATCGCTGACTATCGCGTGACTGAAGCCATGCTCAGATATTTTATCGGCAAGGC
>CAIQBF010000093.1 GCA_903869975.1 uncultured bacterium
AACAGTCAAACAGAAAAACCTTGCCGAGTACATGAAGAATCTGAACAAATAATTTTCTTTCCCCCTTCAGGCTATGCTGAAAATAATCCAAAAAGAAGACCCTGTCCTGCGACAGATCGCTCGCGAAATACCCGTCGGCGAGATCACGAGTCCGGCAATAAAAAAGGTGATTCGCGACATGAAAAAAATGCTCGCGACACAACCTGACGGCGTAGCTATAGCTGCACCGCAAATCGGCGTATCACTACGCATATTCGTGGTGTCTGGCAAAATATTCGAAGACAGCTGGCAGCGCGGCGAAGGCCTCCCTGAAGGAGCGGCAGTACAAGTACCCGATAGCACCTTCATCAATCCCGTCATCAGCAAGCTCTCCAAGAAAAAGAAATGGATGCATGAAGGCTGCCTTTCTGTTCGTCCGCTCTGGGGTGAAGTCGAGCGCTCGCTCAATGCAACCATCACCGCTTACGATGAGAATGGCGTGAAATTTACCCGAGGAGCCGGTAATCTGCTCGCACACATATTCCAGCACGAGACAGATCATCTCGATGGCATCCTCTTCATAGACCGCGCCCGAAATGTCGCTCCTGGCGAAGTGCCTGAATCGGTAAAAACTCCCGCCGCGAAGTCGCGCAGCAAAAAAGCCGCAGCACTAAAACAATGATCACGCCTGAAGTCCGCATCGCCTTTTGGGGCACGCCATCGCTCACGACTGTGTATTTAGATGCGCTTCAGAAAGCAGGACTCACACCGGTCGTCATCATCACAAATCCAGACCGCCCAAAAGGACGCGGACAAGAAATCGCATCACCCGATCCGAAAGTGTGGGGTCTCGCGCATGATGTCGCCGTCCTGCAGCCAGAAAAACTCGACGACGAATTCTACGCCGAACTATCCACATACGGAATCGGCCTCTCTATCGTGGTCGCCTACGGATCGCTCTTACCACAGCGCTTCATAGACCTCCCCACGCACGCTACGCTCAATGTGCACTACTCGCTCTTGCCCCGCTACCGCGGCGCGTCCCCTGTCGAAACTGCCGTTCTGAGCGGAGATACCGAAACCGGCGCATCTATCCAAATCATGGCTCGCGCACTCGACTCCGGACCCATCATCGCTGAATCGACACTCTCAATACTCCCCGAAGAGACAGCCCCCGAACTCCGCACCCGACTCACGGTGCTTGGAGCCGAGCTGCTCGCGCAAAGTATACCCGCATATATCAGCGGGCAGCTCACACCAAAAGTGCAAGATGAATCTCTCGCCACAAGCTGCGGCAAGATGCGCAAAGAAGACGGCTGCCTCGATCTACGCGCGAGCGGTATTACGAACTACCGAAAATACCGGGCGTACTTCGAGTGGCCTCGAACATACTTTTTTATCGACACGCCAGCAAGTAGTCCAGATACACCAAATACAAAGCTGCGCGTCATCATAAAGAAAGCGCACCTCGACGGCGAGACCTTTGTGATAGACCGAGTACTCCCTGAAGGCAAGAAAGAAATGAGCTACGAAGATTTCAAACGCGGGAACCCACACGCCTAGCCTTACCGGCTAGAGCGACTCCTCTACCGAAAATATCTTATGCGGACTCCGATGTCCGGCCACCAGACGCACCGCACCCTCCCTGAGGCCCAGCTCACGCGCTAGAAGCGTGCGTATGCGTGCATTGGCTAGATTACGCTCTTTTGGCTCTCGGACGGAAATATCATACCTGTCGGTCGCCAGACGCTCCACGAGCTCTTTTTTTGCCTCAGTAGCGACGTGCACTCGAATATACATGCTTTGCATTTTAGCACTATTTTTGCTAGTATTTTTGAGTTCGGGCAAGAGCCCAAACATGCGTGTTTAAAAACGAATATTCCCCTGTAGCTCAGCGGTAGAGCAATCGACTGTTAATCGATTGGTCGCAGGTTCGATCCCTGCCGGGGGAGCATGATAGAAAAAACAGAGCTTAACGGCTCTGTTTTTTTGTTTAAGTATTGTATGAGAGGGCGTACGAATAATTATTCACATCCCCAACCGTCATGGTCACGATCTAAACCATATTGGTCATACCCAATAACCCGAACTTTTCCTGTGTAGTAAGGACCATTTCCCGAGCCACCTTTACAGTCATAATCTGTACTTCCAATTTTTAAACATCCAGAATAATTGGGGTTACAATTTTGCTTTGATTCAACTGGAGCCACCTTCTTCGCTACCGGGGTTACTACCTTTTTTGTAGGTACAGCAGGCTTTACTTTTGGAGATACTCTCGGACAACCACTTGTATAGCCAAGATCGCCACATACATAACTTCCTGTGTCAGAAGGACAAGAATGCCATCTGTGACATCCTGACTGATGTGCGGAAGCTATAGAAAATGGCACAAGAGCAGTTATAGCCAAAAAAGTAACTATTATTTTTTTCATGCGACCATGATGTACTTTTAACCAACCTAAGTCAAACGTTACTGTAAATATGGGCACAGTGCTTCCGTGGGTAGTCAAGTTTTCCACAGATATCAAAACCTAGCCACTTTAAAAAAGTGGCTATACAGTGTAGAAGATATTGATTTTAAACATACTTTAAAAACAAAGGAGGTTATATGCGTGGTGGATTTGGGCGTATGGATCGGGATATCCAGAGACGCCTTCGAGAAGCAGAGGAAAGCGGAGATCCTGAGCGAATCCAACAGGAACAACAATTCGCAAAGGAAAACTATAACATGGGAACTGGTGCTATAGTTGGGAACATTGTTGGGAATATTATATGTCCAGGACTCGGAGGACTCATTGGAGGACTCCTCGGTGGTTACGTAGGACATGAATCCTCAAAATAACAGAAACACACAATAGTAAAGGCTGGTATTTTTTTGAAATACCAGCCTTTTTCAGTCATTCAACCGACACGCAAAACTAGTTCACGTAGAACACCGCTCGAGCCGTCACCATAACCTGTTTCTGGATTGTAGAGGTATCGTACGATCCGTAGTCTTCGATATTCGTAGAATTCGGTGCAAGGACTTGTACGACACCGGAAGACGCGCTCTTGAGTGCTCCTACCGATGAATCCCCGCTCTTCGCTATTTCCACCGCACGAGCCTTGGCGTCCTTGACCGCTTGACCCACGAGCGACACCCGCAGATCGGGAAGCGATGAAACACGGTACTCAGGCTGCATCGGAGAAACAAAAGTGTCAGCTGAAACCCTAGAGGTTAGCGTTCCAAGCTCGCGAGAGAGCTTGTCTATCGCATCGACATCGACTGTCTGGATGATGACCGACTCGCGAACAGTATATGTTTTTGGAGCGTTCTGATCCTGATTGTAATTTTCATCGGTCGAGATAACCGATTCAGTGATAGTAGCAGACGCCAATTTTTTCTCTGTAAAGTAACTGGCGACAATCGCTCCATCTTTTGCAACCTGGCTGTATGCGGCAGACGTGCCGTTTGCGTATGCAGTACGGCGCACCTCGATACGCCATGTGGCGAGGTCTGCTTTTACACTCTGCGATGCTGATCCAGTAACCGCAATAGTGCTGTCACCCCGATTTGAAACATGCGCACCCAAAACCCAAAGGCCCAAAAAGAGAGCGATTGAAAGAGCGAGCGCGGGTATTACGAACGGTCGATTTAAAATATTTTTTTCGTTCATACGTTCAGTATACCACCAAGAGTCTCTCAAGGGCTGTACTTCCGCTAGGGATCGGTTAGTATGAGGAAGTATGAAAAAAAATTGGATATATGGAGGAATTACCCTAGCTATCCTTACCCTACTTGTTGTTGTAATCGTCGAATGGAAGAGTTCATCGAAAAACGAAATTGTAGTAACGCCTGATACAAGCAAACCAGTAGAGACTCCCGTAAAAGAGACTCGCCGTACGATAATGAGTCTGATGAGCACCGGCGATTAGAGAACCTCGACCTTTTATGTGTATGCTTATATTTGACAAAATGCGAGTTAAATTGTTTTATGACACAGTTATCGGTTTATACCTATTATCGTGGAGTATACTGATACGACGTTATGACGAAGACGCGAAAGCAAGCAATCGCTATCTATGTTCCCAAATGGCTGTACCAATATGACGTTGGTATTACTATTTTCGTCAAAGGACTTTTCCAGTCCATCAAAAAAAGTGGACGATACCGCCTGATCAAACTCTCCCCTCGCAAATGCCGATTCAAAACACGAGAAGAAGCTCAAGCCTTCGCAACGAAACATGATCTCGCTCTTGTGATTTATCACGGGAGCCGAGTCATCCCAAAAGACCGAGCCTGCGAACAAGGACTCGATTATCTTGAATCGTGTGTCCCATTTCTCAATCCACGAGAAGTGCATATTGCCGATGATAAATTTGAAACCAAACGTATTCTCAAAAATCTCGGCATCCCTGTCCTTCCTGATTTCTCGATCAAGAACCGAGCCGAACTCGTAGCGACAACAAACGAAGGAGCGCTCTATGTTGCCAAGCCGCACAACGCAGAATCAGGAAACGGCGTGAAGCTCATAAAAAGAAATAGTGACACCTTCTTTGAATATCACGACGGCTCATGGGAAAGAATCCGAGTGCGCGACACAAAGAAAGGAATCATACTCGCGGGAACGCTCGGCCGACATGCTGGTATCCTTATTGGTATTTTTGCGATAGGTCTCGTGTTCCTGTTCCTTGATATTTTTCACGCGGCCACCTACCTTATCTTGTGCCTTTCGGATATCGCATTCCTCTTCCATTTTCAGAAGAAAATATCCCGCAATTTTAGATACAATCCCCTCATGCTTGAACCATTTTTCGGCGACGACATGAACGAGTTCTACTGTCTGCGGTGTACCGTCATCGGAAACGAGGTAGTCGAAGCCGCAAAAAAATCCAACAAGAAAAACGTAACTCCCAACATCTCACACGGCGGCAAAGCAAGTAAGACAGTACTCTCAGATGAACAGAGAACGATGGCCGTCACAGCCACAAAAGCAATGGGAGCAACGTACGCCGGCATCGACCTCTTGGTATCAAACGGAAAGACAGTGCTCTGCGAAGTAAACGTAGGTCCGATCGGAGTCTACTGCGAACAGACCGAAGTAGATGTCGGAAAAATTCTCGGAGAATACGCGATGCAGTATTGCGACCAAAAAAAGGCGGCCGGTACCATCTTTTGAGAAAAGGTAGTATACTAAAAACTTATTATCCGATAACGAAGCACAACACAATGGCAAAAAGAAAAACAGCTGTCAGCCCTAAGAAATTCACCCGACACCCGCACAAGACAGCAAAACGTCTTGCCGCAAAGAAGGTTATGCTTACGGCTAAAGCAGCCAAGAAGAAGTCCAAGTAGCCCCTCGCGGCTCCCCGATTCCCGTACAATGCTCTTGTACGGGAATTTTTGGTACAATAGGCCGAACATGACTACCCCTATTATCTGTTTCGGGCAACAACCTAACGGGATATTCCCAAAACGTTATTTTGCGGCGAAAGTCGCAACAGCGCGAGCCCTTCAAAAAGAGATCGGTGGAAAGATTGTATTTTTCTATCATGACTCCGACGCAGACTATCGCGAAACGATTACACTCTTCCGAGACCCGATAACAGGCGCAGACGCCCGGCTCAATTTCACACAAGAAAACAAACTACAGAAAAAATACTCTCCGCTCTATGCAAAAATAATACCGCTTGGATGGAAAGATGAGATCATAAATAAACTTCCGCGGTATGTATCCAAATCACTTGTCGACCTTTTTAAAAATGCCGAAGGAAAAAACGCAGCCGACTTCTGCCTCGACATATACAAAAAGCTTGGCCTCCTCGATGGTATCGAGATCGTGCGTTCAGGGAGTCCTGAATTCCGAACAGCTGCAAGCGATCTTCCGACTGAATTCTTTGCCGATGTGCCGTATGAAGGAGAGATCGTCCGTGCCGAAATGCACGAAGGCGCACTTCGATTACATGAAGGTGGCGGTTCATACATTGGCGTTCCGACACCTGCATCAATAGAAAAATATCAAAAAAATCCTGGCCGAGACCAACGTTTTGCCTGGATGCAGTCCGTGATCCACGCCACACATTATATTTCCGGTGCCGGTGAAGGAGCGTATCTAAAGAAAGATCAATTTCCGGAAGTGACTTTTATCAACCGCGACGAAATTACCGACAAAGACTATGCGTACCTTCCTGAGCAATAATGCGGTATACTGGAAATCCTAAAATTATATGAAAAAAATACTTGCTATTGGTGCCCATCCAGACGACGTCGAATTCGGCGCCGGAGGACTGCTTATCAAGGAATTAGAAAACGGAGCTGAAGTAACCATACTCGTCTGCTCATACGGCGAAGCGGGCACGAATGGCACTCCTGAAAGCCGTAAAAAAGAAGCGGAAGATGCTGCCGCATATATTGGAGCGAAGACTCTTTTTATCGATCTTGGTGGCGACTGCCACATTACAGAGGCGCCCAAAAACGCACTCGCGATCGCAGAAGTTATCCGTACAGTACGGCCGGACATCATTCTTGCCCCATCACAAGCCGAAAACCAGCACCCTGACCACTTGGTCGTATCACATCTTGCGCGCTCGGCGTCCCGCCTCGCGCGCTATGGAGGACTGGCCGAACTCAAAGCCCTGCCAGTGCATGCAATTGAGGCGATATACTACTTTCCTTCCAGCGCTGAAATGGACAAGAAGCCAGATATTCTAATAGACGTCAGCGCACACTATGAAAAGTGGGTTGCTTCAATGACGCTTCACGCAAGCCAGATGCAAACACGCGGATACATCAATATTGTCTCAAGCAAAGCACGGGCATACGGGGCATCAATAGGAGTAGAATACGCAGCCGTTCTGTGGACCAATGACCCCGTCAGAGTCAGCACACTCAGTGCAATGGAATCATCACGAAAATACTAAATGCAAACCAGGCATATTACTCAAATCAATACAAAAAAAAAGCTCTCCATCGGAATAGTTTGTTACCCGTCTGTGGGCGGTTCCGGCATTGTAGCAACACAGCTTGGCAGCGAGCTTGCACGTCTTGGACACAAAGTGCACTTCATTAGTTACGGAGCGCCTTTTAAGCTCGACATCGAGCAAGCGAATATTTTTTTTCACCAAGTAGACGTCAGCGGCTACGAGCTTTTTAAATACCCAGACTACACATTACCGCTTGCAGTCAAAATGCTCGACATCAGCCGGAAATACAAGCTTGATATCCTGCACGTCCACTATGCGGTACCGCACGCAACAGCAGCGTTACTTGCAAAAAACATCGCAAGTAAAGAGGGTATTCCCTTTCCCCATGTTGTTACCACACTCCACGGTACAGATATTACGCTCCTCGGCCGAGACAAGAGCGTAATGCCTGTCATAAAATACTCAATCGAAAGTTCCTGCGGAGTAACCGCCGTGTCAAAAAGTCTCAAAAAAGACACCCAGAAAGTTCTCAAGATCACCCACGACATCGAAGTCATTCACAATTTCTATACTCCTAAAATTCCGACCAAAAATCCAGACGCTGTCCGTGCATCTCTCGGAATCAAAAATACTGACTTCCTCGCGATTCATCTCTCAAACCTCCGCGCTGTAAAACGCATTCCCGACTTACTCGAAATAGTAGCGAAAATAAAAGACAAAAAACATATCAAATTACTCATCCTCGCTGGCGGAGACTTCGAGCAATACCGATCTCACGCAAAAAAACTAGGGATTGAAAAGCAGCTTATCGTAGTAGAAAATGTTCAAGCCATTGAAGACTATATTAATGCTGCCGATATTGGCATCTATACATCAGGGGAAGAAAGCTTCGGCATGGGTATTCTTGAGACTATGTCGTATGGAAAACCGGTGCTTGCTTCACGAGCAGGAGGGGTTCCTGAAGTTGTAAAGGATAACGAAACAGGATATCTCTTTCCAATTGGAGACACCGCTAGTTTCGCTCAAAAACTCAAGGAGCTGTCTTCAGATATGGAGCTTGTAAAAACGCTCGGAAACGCTGCTCAAAAAAGGGCTATCGCACTTTTTTCCGCAGAAAAAATAGTTGAACGATACCTGGCGTACTATAAAAAAATAATCAAGGAAAAAAAATAAGAGTCCTCCTAGGCAACAGGTTTTCGAGTGACAGCACGCCAGATTTTCTTCCAAAAAATAGCCACGCAAAGCGCCACGACAAACATAGTGAGAAGCAGAGATTTTCCAATAATCCCGCTAATGGCTTCCCAATTGTCTCCGACAAAATATCCAATAGTACAGTAGAGGGTAACCTGCAAAATCTCGCCGATTAGCTCGTAGATGATATATTTCCGATACGGAACTTCTCCGAGACCACACATGAGATTGACTGCAAGATTTGAAAAAACCTCAAAACGAGTAATAAATATCAAGAAGCCTGGACGTTTCTTGAGTCGAGATTCGATATTCTGATACTTCTCCGAATCAAGCATTTTACCGAAACCTATCTTCCGAAGAACTTGGCGGCCATATCGCCGAGCAAGCCAATATCCAATATTGTCGCCTACGATATTACCGAGGCTGCCAAAAAATACTACCCAAAAAAATGACAAGTACCCCTGACTAGCAAACGCAGAACTTGCCATGAGCAACGTACCCGGTGGTACTGGAAAAGCGAGTGATGCGATGAGCGTGATAATAAAAATCGCCCAGTACTTATACAAAAGCAGGTACGGCAAAATAATGTGAACGATAAAATTCATACGCAATTAGGGACGATACTCTCCAACCGCTCGACGGAGGCTCGTCAGGAAGTACACAGTATCCGCATGGGTTAGCCGAATATACCGGGCAATTTGAATATTGGGATACCGATCAAGAGATATTCCGAGCTTCATCTTAAGATATTCGTCAGGCAGCTTAAAAACAAAATTAATATACGCAAAAGTCATCCATGGCTCGATCTCTTCTGGTGCGGTAATAGCGGGACTATCAATCAACTGCCCGTCCTCATGCTGAAGCGAACGACCCTCTTCTTGGCGAGTATTTTTTACATCAGAAATAATCGAATGAACTTCAGCCCCACACAAAAGAGCGAGTACGGCAATAACAACCATCTGTTTTTTTACATGAGTTACTGTCCACGCACGTATTTTTGAAAAAAATTGCATCATGATGATATTCGTTGCAAAAGCTCATTTTGCAACGCCCGAGCAAGACTGGTGTGAACATAGGGTAAAAGTATTTCTTGGTTACGATCCGTAGATACAGTGCCCTGTCCGCTTGTCGCAACCACGAGCGAACAAACTCCAAAAAGCGATGCACCCGCATGCTCGACAATAGTGATCGTTTGTATATGGCGATACGGAATAGTAATTTCACTATGTGTCAGTATCCCTGACCGTACAAAAAAAGCCTGCTCTCCGAGACGAAAAGATAATCCCATATATTCGGGGAAAGCTGTCAGCCCGAAACAAACAATAAGCAACCCCGCAAATACCCATCCATACTGCTCGATGAGATACAAGATTCGAGCAGCTTCTTGAAGGAATGGAGACGCCCCTGAAAACCAGCTAGCCAGACCATCATGTGCGAAGAAAAGAGTGAGTGTGATAGCTGTCATTATCACGATGCCATATGCTGGATATTTAAGCTTGCTGATTACCATAATTGCGAGGGCTTTGGGCCCCACGCGGTACGCAACATCCTCGGAAATCATTTTGGAATTATAGCACGATCTGTGGTATGGTGTGGCATATGAAAAATCGCACTGCACTCCTCTCTGTGTATGACAAAACAGGTATTGTAGCGTTCGCTCAAGGCCTTCTGGCTGTCCCTGGACAGTCCTGGGAAATCCTCGCTTCTGGCGGTACTGCCAAGGTTTTGATCGAGGCGGGTATACCCGTAACAGACACTGGAAGTATCGTTGGCGGACCGATTCTTGGACATCGCGTCGTGACCCTTTCGCGTGAGATACATGCGGGACTTCTCGCAAAAGACAATGCTGAAGATCGAGCAGAACTTGAATCGCTCAAAATAAAATTTATTGATCTTGTCTGCTGTGACCTCTATCCACTCAAAGCTGAAATCGCAAAAACAGGATCCACAAAAGAATCCGTCATCGAACAGACTGATATCGGCGGACCTACTATGCTGCGTTCTGGAGCAAAAGCAGGACGTATAACCGTATGCGACCCAGCTGACCGGACGCGTGTCGTGGAGTGGCTCACCGCTGGAGAACCTGACCGTGACGCCTTCATCGAAATGCTCCGAGCAAAAGCAGAATACACTATTGCGGACTACGTGCTCACTTCAGCAAAATATCATGGTACAGGGACATACGAAGGATTCAACGGCACTATGATTGCTGAGTGCAAATATGGCGAAAACGCATACCAGACACCAGCTCGCGTTTACAGCGCAAACAGTGCAGACCTCCTCTCTATCGACAAATTCGCCCTCGTCGCAGGCAGCAGCCCTTCCTACAACAACTGGTGCGATCTTGACCGCATGCTTCAGACTATTACACATATAGCAGCAGGATTCGACGTCAATTTCTCAAAAGTTCCCAAAATCGCCCTGGCGGTCAAGCACGGAAACACCTGCGGTGCAGCTGTTGGAGACGACGCAACTGAAGTACTCAAGAAAATGATCATGGGCGACCCTCGCGCTATTTTTGGAGGACTCGTGATCGCAAACTTCCCAATCGATGAAATGCTGGCCGAAGTCCTCCTTTCATACAATATGCCCGAAGGCGCGCGCCGTATTCTCGACGGAATCATCGCACCGAGCTTCGCCGAAAGTGCAATCGAAGTCTTGAAACGCAAAGGCGACAAATGCCGATTCATGGCAAACAGCGCACTCGAGCATATGACAAAAGGCAGTCTTGATACATCGGCGCGATATCGCTACGCACGCGGAGGGTTCCTTATGCAGCCAAACTACACATTCGTACTCGCCCTCCTCAGCACCGACCTCGCAAAGAACGGCATCGCAACGAGCCAGCAAGAACAGGACATGCTTCTCGCAAAAGCGATTTGTGACACTTCAAACTCAAACACTATCGCCCTCGTCAAAGACGGCCAGCTCATCGGTAACGGTGTCGGACAGCAGGATCGCGTCGGTGCGGCAAACCTCGCCCTAATGCGCGCAAAAGGCTCAGGACACGAGGCTATGGGCGCTGTAGCGGCAAGTGACAGCTTCTTCCCGTTCCCTGACGCTCCAGAACTCCTCGTTACAAATGGTATCAAAGCCATCCTTTCAACCTCAGGCTCAATCAACGATTCAAAAGCAGTGGAAGTCTGCCAAAAGAACGGTGTCCCCCTCTATCTCGTCCCCGATACCATGGGCCGCGGCTTTTTCGGACACTAATTCGGCCTTAGGCGAATATGCATAAGTACCCCTTGATTTTAAAGGTTTTTTTGATATAGTAGCGTCAAACAAACACCCCCCAAGTTCATGAAAAAGAATAACGTCAACCCCAATGCAGAGATATTCCTCAAAGGTGGAATCATCACAGGATTAGTAATCATGGTACTGGTTATAGTAGTCATGCTACTGAGATCCAAATAAACAAACGAAACACAAACAAAAAAACGGCACCCTAAGTGCCGTCTTTTTTATTTCCAGAAACTATTTCCCTGCGAGTTTCGCTGCAAGGCCAATATAATTCTCAGGCGTAAACGCGAGCAGCTCTTTTTTGACAGCAGGAGTGACATCGAGCGCCTCGATGAATATCTTGAACTCAGCCATAGTCACGGCGCGACCGCGAGTGAGCTCTTTGAGCTTCTCATACGGCATAGCTACCTTTTCACGGCGAAGCACTGTCTGAATAGCTTCAGCAATGATCTCTGGGTGCTCATTGAGTGCAGCACGGATATTCGCTTCAGAAACGCCAATCTTCGAGAGACCCTTTTCAAGCGAAGCATATGCAAGCAGGCTGTAACCAAATGCACTGCCAAAATTGCGTTCTACCGTAGAATCAGAAAGATCGCGCTGAAGGCGGGAAATCGGGAGCTTAGTCGCAAAATACATAAGCATGGAATTTGCCATACCGAGGTTGCCTTCCGAATTCTCAAAGTCGATCGGATTGACCTTATGTGGCATGGTAGAAGAGCCGATCTCGCCCGCTTTCGGCTTCTGCATAATCCACGCATCGGAAATGTAGCGCCACATGTCTTGATTGAAATCGATCAAAATCGTGTTTGCACGGCGCACGATATCGCAGAGTTCGGCATACGTGTCGTGTGACTCAATCTGCGTAGTCATCAGATTCGCCTCAAGCATTGCACCACCCTTCTTTGTGTTAAGACCACTGATGAATTTCTTTGAAAATCCCATCCAGTCAATCTTAGGAAAAGCCGACATGTGCGCGTTGTAGTTCCCTGTCGCGCCATTTACCTTTGCGAGAATCTTGAAGCTCTTAAGCATCTTGATCTGTCGCTCCAAGCGGAATGCGTACACAGCAAATTCCTTGCCGAGCGTCGTTGGTGAAGCACTCTGTCCGTGTGTGCGGGAGAGCATCGGAAGCTTGGCGTATTCCTTGGCATAGCCTTTGAGCTTTGCATGAATGCTTTCAAGCGCGGGGATCATGACATCATTGAGTCCATCACGGAGCATGAGTGCATACGAAACATTGTTTGCGTCTTCGCTCGTAAGCCCAAAGTGAATCCATTCGATCTCCTTCGCTACAGAAGTCTTGGCGAGCTGTTCTTTAAGGAAGTATTCGACAGCTTTTACATCGTGGTTTGTGGTCGCCTCGAATACTTTGACTGCTTCAGCATCGGCTGGCGTAAGCTCGCAGATTTTTCGGATCGTCTCTTTTTCTGCCGCAGTAAAAGCACGAAGACCGAGGCCTTTCGTCTCGCTAAGTGCTATAAGGTACTCGCCCTCCATAACGGCGCGATACCGCATAAGTGCTGCCTCACTGAAATACGGACGAAGCGCGGAAACTTTGTCGGCATATCGTCCGTCGAGCGGTGATACTGATTCGATCTGGTTATTAGATTTCATATTTTTTAAGATTATTTTGAATACGCTGTTCGATCGGTACAGAGAAATCCATCGTGAATTCCTTGCCAGTCATTGTCTCATAGATCTCGATGTAGCGGCGTGAAAGTTCAGCAACGAGCTCAGCTGGAGCTTCCGGTAGGACCGGGTCGTTGTACGGATCGCAGTTGTCGCGGAACCAAAGACGAAGAAATTCCTTGTCGAAATATTCAGGCTCAAGTCCAGCCGCCATACGTTCATCGTATGAGCCAAGCTTCCAGTAACGAGACGAATCAGGAGTATGGATTTCATCTATGAGAGTGAGCGTCCCGTTCTCATCGAGACCAAATTCATACTTCGTATCTACGAGGATAAGCCCACGAGTAGCAGATACCTCCTGTCCACGCTTGAAAAGCGCGAGCGCAGTTTCTTTGAGCTTCATAAGCACCTCCATACTTGCAAATCCTTCGCGCGCGAGCTCCTCGAGAGAAAGAGCACGGTCATGCTCGTCTTCTTTTGTTGTAGGATCGAAAATCGGCTCAGGAAGTTTTGAATTCTTTTTGAGACCGTCCGGGAGTACAAGACCACCGAAATTTCTTTCGCCATTCTGATAGCGTGTCCAGATTGAAGTGTTCGTTGAGCCGGTAAGATACCCGCGAATAACCGCCTCGACTTTAATAACCTCGCACTTTTTTACCACCACGACATTGGCATCGGGCATATCGATGATATGGTTTGGAACGATGTCCTTGGTCTGTTCAAACCAAAAGTGACTCGTACCGGTAAGCACAGCACCTTTGCATGGAATGTGCGCGATGAGACGATCAAACGATGAGTGGCGATCCGTTGAGACCAAAATAACCTTGTCCTTCTGCGTATAAATGTCGCGCACCTTGCCTTTCTTCTTCTCACCCAGGCCTGTAAGATTGGTGTCTTTAAGCACAAAACCGAGCTCTGCCTTCAAGGTTTCGATTGGGATCATATGCGGCTATTTTACAAGCAAAGTGGCTTTTTTGAAAGTCTTTGACTTTATAAAAAATATGTGTTAATGTAATAAAAATTTAAGACTATGGCATCACATATGTTCCTATTTAGTATCGACAAAAGCGTGAATGATAATTTCACGGCCTGGTTAAACAATCTGGAGAGTATCCAGGCTGACATTTTTTCGTTCGATAACCCGGATGAAAATGGCTTATTCTTCCATACGATAACGCACCGAAGCAAGAATGCCGTTACCGTGGTTAAAGAATTCCATATCCTAATCCAGGAAATATGGAGCGAGGAAATCCGCACAGGGCTGATTCAATACAGGGAAAGCCCCGGGGCAAGAACCAGTATTCAAAACGCACTAATCTTACAACATTAGTACACCGCACAAGAAAAAACCACACAGGTTTCTTGTGCGGTTTTTTCTATCTTTTTTACACAGTTAGACAAGTATGTCTTCCCTTCTCCAGCAGTAATCTCTCCGATCTCGTACGCCGTAAAGAGTTTCTCGGTCGAAAGCATCTCCATGGCGCGAGCCTTTTCAGTCTGCGGCACGATGAGCACCATGCCGATTCCCATATTAAATGCGCGATACTGATCGCTCTCAGGAACCTGCGCAATCTTGATGATCGCCTGGAATACCGGCAACACCGGCCATGTTCCCTTTTTGATCTGTACGTTTACATTTTTAGGGATGACGCGCGGAATGTTTTCAATGAAGCCGCCGCCAGTGAGATGTGCTATCGCATGTACCGCTACACCAGCATCGAGCATCTTGAGAATTGCCGGAGCGTAGTTGAGATGTGCATGGAGCAGAGCGGAACCGATAGTCTCTCCAAGACCTTCATACGTATCGTTTACGGTAAGTTTTGCTGTATCAAAAAATGCCTTGCGAGCGAGCGAGTAACCATTGGTATGCAAGCCGCTTGAGGAGAGGCCGATAACAGCATCGCCAACGGAGACTTTTTCTCCCGTGATGATCTTTTCTTTTTCAACGACA
>CAIQBF010000094.1 GCA_903869975.1 uncultured bacterium
AGTGAGCTCAATACCAAACCTCGAGAGATCGCTCATATCGGCGATAAGGATTATGAAGGGTTTCCCTTCGTCGCGACCCTTGAGCGCATAAATGCGAGCACAAGCAGCCGCATCAAACGCGCCCGCCGAAAGGCCATAGAGCGTATCGGTCGGCACAATACCGACCTTGCCTGCTTTGAGCATTTGGATCTCTTCCATATGCGAGCATCATGCCATGAGTCGGGCAAATAAAAAAGCCCCTCATTGTACTGAGAGGCTTTCCTACACTGATTACTTTTTCTGAGAGTCTTCTTTGATTCCAAAGAGCTCGCAAAGAAGACGATAAATCTCCTTCGTGTGCACGTTGGGATCTTGCCCCCATACGACACCATCTACTTCGCTGTATCGGAGATACCACTCGTAGTGGTATCTCCGACCAGGTTCTACGACCCGCGTAACAATCAATACATATGCCAAGTCTCTGGGCATAATGAAAATCGATCGTCCGACATCCACGTACCGGCTCCCGTCAATAAACTTTTTCAAAATCATGGTACTGTCGATCTGACAGTATCGAACAAAACTACCTGGATCGAAGTACGAGACTCCGCTTTCCAGTCCTTTTGATTTTGAAAAAAGTCGATCGAAAAGATCGATGGTTTTTTGATCGTCAATATTTCCCGGCATTGGAAAATACGTCCGACTTCTATTCGTCCTCATTGTGTCGAGCGGACGGCTTTTCAAGCCACGTAATCCCTCGAAGCACCGAGACATCGGTTCTTCAGGATCACGATCGACGATCGAGTCAGCCGACTGCGCCTGCACGAAAAATGAGGCGAACAATAAAACTAAAACAATATATATTTTCATACAAAGAATTTGCCTGTATTATATACTATTTTTGACAGAATGTCAATATACTGGCATAGTAAAAAACCCTTATATTAAGGGCTTTTTACGCGAAACTCTTTATCGAGAGTGTTGTTAAATCTTGAATTCGATCACGTCGCCGTCTTTGACGATATACTCCTTACCTTCTGTCCGAACCTTGCCCTTGGAACGAGCTTCGGCATATGAGCCAGCAGCAATGAGCTCCTGCCAGTTTACGACTTCCGCACGGATGAATTTGTCTTTAAAATCCGTATGAATGGCCGTACCAGCAATAGGAGCAGTACTTCCCTTCTTGATAGTCCACGCACGAGTTTCCGCCTCACCTGTAGTGAAGTAGGTCTCAAGACCGAGAAGCTTATACGCAGCCGTAATAAGACCGTTTATGCCGTTCTCGCCGCCACCCATTTCGCTGCGAAACATTTCTTTTTCCTCGCCCTCAAAATCTTTAAGTTCATCTTCTATCTTTGCATCAAGTACAACATATTCAGCTCCAGTGGAGACAATATAGTCGCACAATTCCTTAAAGAGTTCCGGGTGTGACGCATCGAGGTTTACAACACCAGCGCGCTTGTTGAGTCCATAGAGAATAGGCTTCGCCGTGAGCAGTCCAAGCTGGTGAACCTTCGGAGTTTCCTTGTCGTCGAAGTCGAGCGTGTTCACCATCTGTTCGGCTTCAAGCGCAGCAAGAATCCTTTTGAGTGCGCCTTCTTCGATCACCGCTTCCTTGTCACCACGTTTAGCGTCGCGAGCTATATTGTTC
Organism: uncultured bacterium; assembly: GCA_903869975.1. Lineage (GTDB taxonomy): Bacteria > Patescibacteriota > Minisyncoccia > Phycocordibacterales > UBA9973 > CAITQP01. Next base: position 1,631 of record CAIQBF010000094.1, read on the forward strand.
AGACGTTTGGTGACAGTTTCAAGGTCGGCAAGAAGCA
>CAIQBF010000095.1 GCA_903869975.1 uncultured bacterium
CCGATATAATCGGTGGTTTTTTGTATGCGAGCGCGATTATTTACGTGCAAGCTTTGGGAGCGTGAGAAGAACGTAGACTGCTGAGAGTCCAACGAGAACGTAGACGATGCGTGCGATTGATGACATGTCGCCAAAAATTGCGCTGACGAGGTTGAAGTTGAAAGCTCCAACGAGACCCCAGTTTAATGCACCGACGACGACGAGAACTAATGCGAGCCAATCCATTGTTGTAAGATTTTTCATACTATGTATACACTAAATTAATAATGTAGTTATTGTACCATATAGAAATCGTAAAGGTGCTACAGTAAAGCAGAGGGAATATTAGTTGCAAACAATTTGCATTTATAGTATGCTCGTCGTATATGCAAAAGAAATATTTATACATTGTTAGTATCGTTCTTATTACCGTAGCAGTAGTCGTTTTGGGCGTGCGGTCAAAAAAAAGCGCTTCTGTGTCGCCGGAAGGAACAATTGCGGTCTCAACGAGTTTTTATCCGCTGTATTATTTTGCTGATCGGATCGGGGGAGAAATGGCTCATGTGGTCAATATAACACCGGCAGGTTCGGAGCCGCATGATTTTGAACCAACACCGAAAGACATTGTCAGAATAGAGCAGAGCGCGCTTCTGGTGCTTCAGGGGGCACATCTTGAAACATGGGGAGCTGATATTCAAAAGAACATCGATACTCATCGTACGAAGGTTGTCATCGCCGGGGAAGACCTTATGACTCAGAACGTGGTTGAAGATGGTGAGAGCGTCATCGACCCGCATACGTGGCTTTCGCCGAAACTTGCTATTGCGATGGCTGATAAAATCCTCTCAGGATTTATTGCAGCCGATCCTCTTCATACCGAAGTATACGTAGCAAATGCAACAAAACTCAAAACAGATCTTGCTACGCTCGACGCTGAATATACACGAGGGCTCGCGCAGTGTTCTTCGAGAAATATTGTGACATCGCATGCTGCGTTTGGGTACCTCGCGAGCGCGTACGGACTCAATCAGGTGGCTATCTCTGGCGTTTCTCCAGAAGCCGAGCCATCTCCAAAAGATTTGGCAAGCGTTGCTGAATTCGTAAAAAAGAATGGCGTGAAATATATTTTCTTTGAGAGTTTAATTTCTCCAAAATTGTCTGAGACTATCGCTCGTGAGACAGGCGCTCAGACTCTGGTTCTCGATCCGATCGAAGGTATTATTCCCGAAGATCGCGCAAAAGGTGTAGACTATATGGCAGTGATGCGAAGCAACCTGTCTAATCTCCAAACAGCACTCGAATGCACTCGGTAAATCATGCAAAAAACATAGTCGAAGTAAAAGACGTATCATTTTCGTACGGTTCGGTTTCTGTGCTCGAGAATATCCGTTTTGATGTCCATGAAGGAGACTATCTCGGTGTCGTGGGTCCGAACGGCGCGGGTAAGACGACTCTTTTGAAGATAATGCTCGGCCTCCTTGAGCCTAAGAGTGGGTCTGTCAGTTTGTTTGGAACTCCACTCGCTGAGTTCACTGATTGGCATAAAATCGGGTACGTTCCTCAGAAAGCCACGAGTTTTGATTCGGGATTTCCTGCATCAGTGTACGACGTCGTTATGATGGGGCGATACAGTCGCCGTGGTCTTGGATGCCGGATTACTGCGGGTGATCGAGCTCTCGTAGAGAAGGTGTTAACGCAAGTTGGCATGTGGGAATATAAAAACCGTTTGATAGGGAGTCTCTCTGGTGGACAGCAACAGCGCGTATTTATTGCGCGCGCGCTTGCGACTGAGCCGGAGATTATCTTTCTTGATGAGCCGACAACGGGTATCGATCAGAAAATGCACGACGAGTTTTACGATCTCTTGCGAGCGCTTAATCGCGAGAACGGGCTTACCCTCGTACTTATCTCTCATGATATTGAAAAAGTGACTGAAGAAGCGATGCATATCGCCTGTATCGATCGGACACTCGTATGTCATACGAGCCCCGAAGAGTTTTTGAAAGAAAGCGCCTCAAAAAATTTGGGCGGAGAAAAAGTAAAAATAATTACTCCTCATCGGCATAATCACTAGTATGAATCTTTTTGAGTACACATTTATTCTTCACGGACTCTCGGCGGGAATCGTCGTCGCGGTCATCGCTCCGCTTATAGGCGTGTTCCTCGTGCTCAAGCGGTATTCGCTGATCGACGATACGCTCGCGCACGTGTCACTTGCCGGGATCGCGATCGGACTGCTTTCGGGGATCAATCCGGTGGTTACCGCGCTCGGCGCTACGGTTCTCGGCTCGCTCGGTGTCGAGCGGCTGCGCACTTCAAAGAGTATCTATGGAGAATCAGCGCTTGCGCTCTTCCTTTCAGGAAGTCTTGCGCTCGCTATTGTGCTATTGTCCTTCGCACGCGGATTTAATACGAATCTCTTCAGCTATCTTTTTGGGAGTATTGTGACAGTGACACAGGGAGATGTATATACGATTCTCTGTCTTGCGGCTGTCGTTGTCGCCGTGCTCGCGGTATTGTACAAAGAAATTCTCTACGTTACGTTTGACGAAGATGCAGCGCAGGTTTCAGGGATCAACACGCGTCGGATCAATACGATACTTATCGTCCTCGCCGCACTGGTGGTTTCGCTCTCTATTCCTATTGTCGGAGTTCTCTTGATCGGGGCGCTTATCGTCATCCCGGTTATTGCGGCACTGCAGCTACGGATGAATTTCATTCGTACGGTCGTGTGTGCTGAAATAATATCTGTCGTATCGGTGATTGCAGGTATTATCGCTTCGTTCTATTTGGATATTTCTGCTGGGGGAACGATCGTGCTTCTGATGCTCGCGATTTTTTTCGGTATCTATCTATTCAAACGTGGCTAATATGAAATCAAAACAAGACTTTCCGAATATGCTCCGCACGGCAGGGTTGAAATCCACTCCACCTCGATTGGCCGTGCTTGAAC
>CAIQBF010000096.1 GCA_903869975.1 uncultured bacterium
CGATCTTACGTTTCTCAAAGCCATTGGCGTCAATAACAACACGCAACCGGTTCTCTCTCTCTGGGATAAGCTGTTCCGAAAGCTTTGTTGCTATGTGATTAAGCGCGATAAGCCCCTCAGCATCGCGATTGAACAGTAGGCGGGTGTGCGGGGAAGTTACGGCGAACCACAGCGTGTTTGCCGTCTCGTCAAAATGAACCGCTACCTCACTCGCAGAAAAACCGAATTTCTCCAGCAGTTCCGAGATATTATTTTGTACCAGTTCATGTTTCATAAAAAGAGGGGAGAATACTCAAGCAAAACAAAAGCCCGCTCGTGAGAGCGGGCTTCCGAAACGCTAGGCGGCAACAGTCGTTGCAGACTTTTCCATCTTGCGCTTGGTGTACAACTCCTGAGCTATAGTAAAGATATTACTCGTAATCCAGTAAAGCGCAACTGCGCCAGAAACACGGTAGGCGATAAAGACGATCATGATAGGGAGGACATACAACATTTGTGTCTGCATGGTCTTGGCAAACTGTCCGGCCATACCCTCGCCACTTGGGGCGCTCTGGCGACCTTGTGCGAGCCATCCCTGAAGGAACTGTGTTACTCCCGCGATAACCGCAAGGACAATGCTTCTCTGAGCAAGATCGAAGAATCCGAGGAATTTCATATTGAACTCTCCTGGAGCTGAAACAAACGAGTATGGGAGGACTGAAACTGAGTCAAAGCCATGGAGGAACACGAGATAGAGGGCAATAATGACGGGGATTTGTACAAGCACCAGCAAGCAGCTTGAGAATGGGTTAACGTTTTTCTCCTTGTAGAGAGCGTAGGTCTGCTTGCTCTGCTCAGCCTTGTCTGTGACAGTAGCCTTAATACGGGCAAGCTCAGGCTCAAGAGCTTTCATACGCAGCTGACTATCAATAGAGCGTTGAGTGAGCGGGAAGAGAACAAGCTTCACTAAAACAGTGAGGAGTATGACTGCGAGGCCAACATCGCCATTTGGTACAAACGCAACGATACCGAGAAGGAGGTTATAGAGAGGACGATAAAAAACAGCGTTCCAAAATGAATGTAACATCCCCAAATTCTAGCGCACCTTGGGCACCAAATCAACGCCTGGCTCATGAAGCGGGGTACACCGGCCAACCCGAGCGATACCTAAACCCACTCCTTTTATCAATCCGTGCACAAGAACCGCCTCTTTCATATACTCCGAGCAGCGCGGGTAGTAAATACACGTAGGCCGGGAAGCCCCAAATATCCGTGGCAAGAAACCACTATCCAGAGAAAGAACCTTTTGATAGAACGTAATGCAGAGAACGAGGACTTTCTTCATGAATTCGAGTATACACCTGCTTTTATGAAAAGCTCTTCAAATTCTTTGGTTAACGTGGGTATTGGAATTACACGATCCGGGGTTGTATACGAAATCAGTACCGCTACAGTGGGGGATAAAAAGGGGATAAGTGGCATAAGAGCGGCATATCCTCTTCGGCGAAGCATATTTCGGAGCACCGCCTTTAGTGCAACCTTTTTTGATACTGTTATCGATACCTGTGGCGCCTGTGCCCCTGGAATAGTGGCATACATAACAAGAAACCGCGGAGTTTTGATCCTCCGGGCTCTAATTAGGCTCTTTTCTATTGTCTGCTTCGTGAGCCGTGAATGCTTAGGAAGCATAAAATATGCTAGACAGCGAGTTTAGCGCGGCCTTTTTTGCGGCGATTAGCAAGGACCTTGCGTCCAGAGGTCGACTTCGAGCGGACGAGAAATCCGTGAGTCTTTGCGCGCTTTCGCTTTTTTGGCTGGTAGGTGAATGACATACACGAAGAAAATACCACACTTTGCCTTTAAATGCAATCACTCGATTGTATTTTGTTTTTTCTGTTATAATGAATCACCTTGTACACAGGTTATCAACAGGGATACTCAGTAATCCCCATTATTCCGAAATAGCGTACGTATATAATCTGAACTATGGATACAAAAGAGTTATGGAATCATTGCCTTGTCGAGATTGAAGCCGAGGTCTCAAAGGCAAACTTTGGAACCTGGTTCAAAGAAACCTCTCTCGTTAAAGAAGATGGGGGGACAGTCTACGTGGGCGTCCCTAACGAGTTCGTTAAAGACTGGCTTTCCAATAAATTCCATAAACTCATCATGCGCGTCTTGCGTAACGGGTGGGAACATACCCGGAATGTTGAATATATCGTCGTAAAAAGCGACCAAAAACAAGGCAAGACTGAGGTTTTGACCCATATTAAGCAAGATTTCTCACTAAACGCAGAGCTTCCTCTTAAAGATCTCTACATAAACAAGGACGACAACCTCAACCCTCGCTACACGTTCGATACATTCGTAGTAGGACCTTTTAATGAGCTCGCCTACGCCGCTACACAAGCCGCAGTAGCTCGTCCAGGACGCCAATACAACCCACTCTTTATTTATGGATCTACTGGCCTTGGTAAAACACACCTTATCCAGTCTGTTGGTAACGCTATTAAAGAGAAGCACCCAGAAAAGAAAGTCTTCTACATAACACAAGAGAAATTCACCGTCGACTACATAAACTCGGTTTCAGCCAACCGTGGTGCTGGTAACGCATTCAAAGAAAAATACCGTAAATACGACGCAATCATCATCGACGACGTCCAAATGGTAGGGAAGGCGGAAAAAACACAAGATGAACTCTTTCATCTTTTTAATAGTTTTTATGAAAACAACAAGCAGATCGTTTTTTCATCAGATAAACACCCAAACTTCATTCCGGGCCTTGAAGACCGTATGCGCTCACGCTTCGCACAAGGAATGATTGTGGATATAACTGAACCTGATTACGAGTCCCGCCTCGCAATCCTAAAAGCGAAAGTCCAAGATTCAGGAATACACCTCCCTGACGAGCTTGTAGAGTACATAGCAAGCTCTATAAACGGCAATGTCCGTGAGCTTGAGGGTTGTTTAAACTCAATTGTTCTTCAAACACAAATGAAGGGCCGTTTCCCAACAATCCTTGAAGTTAAAAACCTTCTTAAGAATAGTATTAAGCAAAAAAAGACAGCCTCGGTAAAAGAAGTGGTTAAAACCATATCTGATTTCTATAGTATAGAAGAGGCTTCTATCTATGAAAAAACTCGACGGAAAGAAATCGTAAAGGTTCGCCAAATTGTTATGTATATTCTCCGAGAGGATTTTAATGTTTCTTATCCACTTATTGGGCAAAAATTGGGAGGGAAGGACCATACTACAGTGATTCATTCTTGTCTTAAAATCAAAAATGATATGAAAAACGATATGTCTATCGCACAAGAGATAGACCAGATACGAGCCTTGTTTAAATAGTTGGGGAAAAGAAGTGCGATTAAGGGGAAACAGTGTGTATAAAAAAGAGTAATAAGTATGGTGTAAAACACTGGTGGGGAAAACCCTAATAAGACCCGTACTTTATTCACAGACTGCATTTAAGAATAAGTGTTATGGTGTAAAGAGATACTTGAGTTTCCCACATATCCCCAGTGCTAGTAGTAATAGTAATTTGTATATATATGATATTTGAAACAACTGTTGAGAAACTAATTAAAGCAATTGAGAACACAGAACGAGTAACAGCACGGAATGCCTCACTCCCAATACTCAGTACAATCCTCATACTTGTATCAGGGAATAGTATGAAGGTTCGTGCGACCAACTTAAGTCTCGGTGTTGAGTTTGAACTTTCTGTTAAAGCCGAGTCTGATGGCGTGATAGCAGTAGATGGAAAAACACTAGCGAGTTTCCTAAACACGCTTCCTAAAAATGAAAAAATAAAACTTTCTCTCTCTGGTGCAACTCTTACACTTGTGTCAGGGAAGAATAGAACATCAATCAAAACACACCCATACGAGGATTTTCCAACGCTTCCTTCTGTGGCTGGGGTAGAAGTTCGAATTCCTAAGAACGAATTTGTTCGAGGAATCAAAAGTACTGCGTTTGCTGCTGCGACCAGTGATATAAAACCAGAAATATCGAGCGTGTACCTAACAACGGAAAACAATACACTTTTTTTTGTTGCCACTGACTCATTCCGTCTTGCTGAGAAGAAAGAAGTACTTAAAAAACCTGTCGTGTTTCCAGCGATAATTATTCCCTATAAGAATGTTGTGGAAATAGCTCGCATTCTTGAAGAAAGTAGTGATGACGTGACTCTTCGGGTTACCGAAAACCAGATTGCGGTGGTTGCTCCTGGTATTTATGCAACTTCCCGAGTTATATCAGGAAGTTTCCCCGATTATAAGCAGATCATCCCAAAAGAATTCACAACAGAAGTTGTTGTTTTGAAGCAGGATTTACTTAATACAATTAAAGCGGCGAATATTTTTTCAGATAAATTTAATCAAATTACATTTTCGGTTGATCCCTCTCTTAAGAAATTTGATTGTGTCTCCAAGAACACTGATGTAGGGGAATACTCGGGGCAGATTGAAGCGGCGCTCTCAGGGGATGATGTTTCTATTGCGCTTAACCAGCGGTACCTTATGGAATGTCTCGCTTTGATACCTCAAGATAGTATTACACTAGGCTTTAACGGCGGTAATAGGGCTGTGGTGATACGTGGAGTGTCGGATACATCATTCACCTACCTCCTTATGCCAATGAACCGTTAGAATTGATTGTAGCGGCTATGCAGAAATTAAGTGATTTTCTTGGAAGGTTTGTACAACTCGCGCAATCAAGCGATGACGCTAAAACAGCTGTTGTTGAAGCACTTAAAACCTGCGCTATAAAATTCGAAGGGATTCAAGCTGTTTCCATCCGTGGTTCTGTTGTTACACTCAAAATGACCCCTGTGCAGAAAAGCGAGGTTTTTTTGAAACAAAAGAAACTTCTTGTTGAACTTGCCCGGAACCCACTTACAAAAAATATTACTATTGTGAGATAGATATATCCTTTGTAATACTACCTGTTTGCCCAGTGATACTTGTTGCGGTAATCATGAGTGTATTTACTCCTGTGTGAGATCCTGGTATTTGATCGGGGGTAAATGAAAACGATGTTCCTGAACGTGTTCCTACATATGTATTATTAAGGAATACGTCTATTTTTTGAATAGGGATTATGTTCGTTGTTTGAATGGTGACTAAAAGCGTGTCCCTCATTGTTATTTGAGTATTATCTGTTGGGGTTATGAGAGTGATTATTGGAGTGTTTTCTTCGGTGTGGACATCGTCGCTTTCTGTCGGTTTTTGGTCGCGAGTTACGATTCCGTATCGTGAACTGTTTTGCGCCCACCAATTAAGTACCCCCGTTTCAAAATTGAGATAGAGGGATTCATTGCTTGGGTTTAGTGGTCGGCCACCTCGAGGATTATCTTTTATAACCCAGTGAAGTATGTCGTGCACATCTGTTATTACATATTCTTTTTTTGTCGACTCTGGAGTTTTGTTGGTCGCGAGTTTGCCTGAGATTGTATCTATTACATAACTTTCATTTCCCATCCAGAGCCCACGAAGTACTGGGGGAAGATTTGAGTACTCAGGATCAGGGTCTGGTTTTGGAAATGTTTCATTTGGGTAATTTTTAAGTGCCTCAACCATAAACGCATGCCAGAGCGGAGCTGCTTGTACAGCGACAGGCATTGAGGTGTTGTCGTTTTTACCAACCCAGACACCAGCCGAGAATGATGGGGTATACCCAATAGTCCAAGAGTCTTTGAATCCGTTGGTTGTACCAGTTTTTACTGCGACTTGGTGGTCATTGAAATAAAGCGCTGAGTTTGCTCCGAATGTTGGGGTTCGTGCGGTGTTGTCTTGGAGGATATCAGTTATGTTGAGTGCGACATCTCGGGGGAGTACTGAAACTGGAGTACTTTCCCATGTTTCAAGCAGATTTCCATCTGAGGTTTCAACTGAGAGAATTCCTGAATATGGATTACGAATACCTTCGTTTGCAAAGCCACCGTATGCATTAACCATTTCAAGCAAGCGTACCTCACCGCCTCCAAGCACCAGTGATAACCCGTAGCGAGACGGGTCAGTGAGAGTTGTGATGCCCATATCTTGTGCTGTTTTAATCGCATTGTTTACCCCCACAATATAGAGCATTTTTACAGCAGGTATGTTCATTGAACGAGCGAGCGATTCTCGGATAGAAAGCGGGCCGTGGAATTTTCCATCATAGTTTTGCGGGGAGTAACACTGGCTTGCAGGAACTCCTGCGTATGGGACTCCATACGGATTACATTTTGCATTAAACTCAGTAGGAACATCGAAAAGGATTGTTTCAGGGGTGTATCCATCTTTGAATGCTGTTGCGTATACATATGGTTTAAATGAAGATCCTGGTTGTCGGCGTGCAGTGGTCACATTGAAATTACCGTCTATTTCTTTATCGAAATAATTACGTGACCCAACCATTGCGAGGATTTGTCCTGTTTTTGGATCCATCGCTACAAGGCCCGCGTTTTGCTTCTCTATCTGTTTTTTTGCACCGATAGTGTATTCAGATACTACTTTCTCAGCAGCCTGTTGTAGGGTGTAATCAAGGGTACTTATAACTTTAAGTCCTTCTGACTCAAGTGCGTCAACACCATATTTTTGCTCGAGGTAGTCTTTTATAAAGAAGACGAAATGCGGTGCTTTGATACTGTTTGATTGGTTTGCTATGAAAGTAACTTTTTCTTCTTTTGCTGTGTTGTATTCTTCTTCTGTTATAAAACCAAGTGTTTTTTCACGAAAAAGAACGAGATTTTTTCTCGCCTCGAGGTCATCCTTATGACTTCCATAAGGGGAGAAACGTGTAGGGGCGTTTGGTATTGCAGCCAAGTAGGCAGCCTCGGCGATAGTGAGGTCGATTGGGTTTTTCCCAAGGAAGGCACGGGAAGCTTCCTGGATACCGTACACGTTTCCGCCGTACGGAATTACATTGAGATAGAATCCAAGAATCTCATCTTTTGTGAATCCCTGCTCAAGTTTGATAGCAAGAACCGCTTCCTTAACCTTACGGACCAATGTCTTGTCATCTGAGAGGAGACTTTTTTTGATAACCTGTTGGGTGATAGTGGATCCTCCTTGGACCGCGCCACCTTGTGTGATGTCTGCAAGGAGAGCTCTAAGCATGGATTTTGGGCGGATGCCTTTGTGTTGGTAGAAACTAGAGTCTTCTATGGCGACTGTTGCGTTTTTTATAGCGGCCCCCATGTCGGTGTAGGGGATGGAAGTTCTGTGTGTGTCTGAACCGAGGTCGTAGAGTACTATTGTGCCTGTCCGGTCGTAGATTTTTGTGGAATTAGTCTCTTTACGGCTATCAAAAGAAGCGAAGTCAGGGAGTTTGACTGTACTAACCCAAATGAGTAGGGCTCCAAAAACAAGCGCACCGAGGCCGAGGCAGATACGGAGAGCGTTTTTAAAGATATGTTTTGTGTTGTGTTTGAGTCTCATGGAGATAGTATACACTCTTGGCTGTGTTTTCCAGATTACGTATATCGTGGTAGAGTACGTTTTATATATGACTGATTTGAACGAACTATTTTCGCGCGGTGTTGCGACTTTTATAGACCCAGACAATTCCTTTAAATCGAAGGTTGAGGGTAAAATTCGAGGCACATATTCGGGTGATGTTGTTATAAAACTCGGCATCGACCCGACTCGACCAGATATCCATCTTGGGCATGCGGTTATTCTGCGCAAACTTCGCGCTTTTCAGGATGCGGGATGCAAGGTTATTTTTTTGATTGGTGACTACACTTCGCTTATCGGTGATCCAACAGGTAAATCCAAAACCCGCCCTGAGATCAGTCAAAAAGAAATAGAGTCAAACATGAAAACGTACCTTGATCAGGTGGGTAAAATTCTTTCGCTTGATTCAAACGTTTTTTCTTGGATGCGAAATTCTGATTGGTTTTTAGATGTGACGGATGTGTCCGCTCAGCCAGGGGCGACTGTTACTATCAACGGAGATGGGGGAGCGCAGCATGTCACTGTGGATGCAAACTCGTTTGTTGGGAAAGCGGGTCTTTTTGAGAACACAAGAATGCAGAAGACAGCACTTGGTCTCGGTAGTATTCAGACCGTTTCTTTTACACGTGTTCTCTCTACGCTTCGCCATATCACACACGCACGCCTTATAGAACGCGATATGTTCCGCGATCGTATCACGAGCGGAGCGGAGCTTCATATGCATGAGATGTTGTACCCAGTGCTTCAGGGGATTGACTCTTCGGTTCTCGCAACGATCTATGGTTCGTGTGATCTTGAAATCGGTGGCACAGACCAGACATTCAATATGCTTCTCGGCCGTGATGTTATGCGTATGAACAAGCAGTCCGAGCAGGCGGTGATGAGTATGGACATCCTTGAAGGGCTCGATGGAAAAGAGAAAATGTCTAAGTCTCTCGATAACTACGTCAGTATCACTGATGAACCGAATGATATGTACGGTAAAATACTTTCAATTCCAGACTCGAGTATTCCACGATTTTTCCTTCTTGCGACCTACACGCCAGCGAGCGAGGTAGCGGAGATTGAAGAAGGTCTCAAGAGTGGGGCTCTGCATCCGCGTGATACCAAGATGCGTCTTGCGCGCGAAATTGTCGCCATGTACCACGGTGACGCTGCTGCTCGAGGCGCCGAACAGGTGTTTGTAGACACCTTTTCTGAAAAGAAAATCCCTGAGATCGTTCCTGAGATTAGTGGCGACTTTGCTACTATTGTTGATGCTATGACGGCAGCCGCAGTGGTCTCTTCAAAGACAGAAGCGCGCAGACTTGTGGAAAGTGGGGCGGTAACGCATCTTGAAAAAGAGCTTAAAATACAAGATTTTTCAGCTATTCCCGAAAAGGGAACATATCGTGTTGGCAAGATTCGTTTTTTTCGGATCAAGTAGTGTTTAGGTAAAATATAAAAACACCGGAGGAGTTCCTCCGGTGTTTTTATATGCGTGATGTCTCATGATTAGAGATCAGCGGCGATATCGTTGTTCTCGTCATCATCGTCATCGGTATCAGCGTCGAGGGTGTCGTCGATGGTTAAATCATCATCGGCAAGAAATTCATCGTCGACAGCATCGGTATCTGCCGCTCCGGTGAATTCCGGATCTTCGTCGCTTGCACGTGCTTCATCTTCTTCAAATTGCATACGTAAAAATGTAGTTAAATTATTCGCACGACCGTGTACGCATACTGTTGTAACAGATGTGGGCGTTGTTCGCAACAGGAAATGTTCTTGAATGTGTGGAAAACCGCCTAGGATGAGTTTTTATTTTTCAAAACGTACGTACGCAAAGCAGGTGAGAGCGGCTGCGATAGCATCAACTTCATCATCGATCATTTTGCGACTGGGGAGTTTGATGAGTCGCGGCACCATATCCATGATTGCGCGCTTGTCGCTCTTGCCGTATCCGGTGACGGCGACTTTGATCTCAAGTGGCGTGTATTCATGGATGGCGAGCTTTCCCCGGGCGGCCTCATAAAGCATGACGCCGCGAGCTTCCGCTACGCCCATAGCAGTCGTTGTATTTTTCTCGAAGAAAAGTTTTTCGATCGCAAGGCCCTGCGGTTGCCATTCGGTAATAACACACGCGACTTCTTCGCCGATACGCGCGAGCCGTTCTGCATGCGAGAGTTTGGAGGAAGTCTTGAAACATTCTGAGAAGAGGAAGGTTTCTTTTCCTGCGACCTTGTCGATCACCGCAATACCGACGCGTTCTATACCTGGGTCAATACCGAGAATTCTCATGGGAAGAGTATACCGCACAAATCGCGGGTACGATTATTCGGCATTCGTAATGACTTCCTGCACCTCATCGTTTGCCTCGAGTTCATCGACGAGAGCCTCGAGCAGCTCCGCATCCGTATCCGAAAGGGGAACAGTCATGGTCGGTACAAGTTCGCCGTCAGGCGCTTTTTGGAAGCTCCACATGACGGAGCCGATAGCGCCGAGCGCGTAGCCATTCTTTGAAAGTATGTGGCGGATTTCTTGGGCGGCGCGGTTGCGACTCTCGGTAAGCGCCTCTATGATCATGCCCGCGCCGCCCGGCCCATACGCTTCATAGACGATGGTTTCGAGATCCCGCGCCTCAGTCGCCTTCGAA
>CAIQBF010000097.1 GCA_903869975.1 uncultured bacterium
AACGCCTTCTTCTACGAATTCAGGACTTTCAAATACGGGGAGTGCCTCTGGTCGTTCTTCATCAGCAGTACCTGTCGGGCAAGATTTCCTCTCAGTGCTCTTGAGTGTCCAGTCTATCAAGCTTGATGTTTCACTTTTTTCAAGCAAGGCATTCGCCATATTACAAGACTTCAACAGACCTATCCCGCCAGACCAGGACCCGGGACGCCGTAATCCGTTTGCTCCTATTGGAGTTGATGGGGGTACAGTCGCCGGACAAGTTGCAACAAGTGCGCCTTCTTCTGTAACGACCGTAAAAAGTACACTCAATGGAACATTGACCGTGAGTGATCCGACAGCAATGCGTTGGTTTGAATATGGCACTACTCCAGCGCTTGGTACTATGACGACACCGAAGCCTCAGCCTACAGCCGGAGCATTCGCTGAGGTGGTGGATAAACTTCTTCCGAACACAACGTATTACGTAAAAGCTTCTGCTACAGTGCAAGGTGTGCCAGTGAGTGGCGCTGTTGTTACTTGGAAAACCGCGCAAGGCGGTACTCAGCCTAAGAGATAATTTTTCCGCATTTTTTTTGCGTGTCACATGTGCGACTCTGTAGTATACTGAAACTACACGCATGACATTTATTGAAGACCTCGTACAAAAAGGACTCGTTCCCCAAGATCAAGTAGGGGATATTTTGCGCGTCGCATCAGAGAAGTATGAAGGCAATCTCGAAGAGTCTCTGATCATTCATGGTATTCCTGAGAATACGCTGCTTGCAGAGAAGAGTTCTTTTTATAATATTCCTGCTCGTACAGTAGATCCCCGCACCGTGCATTCAGATGTCCTTAAATATATTCCTGAGGATGCTGCTCGCCACTATCATTTCATACCAATCGGTCTTGAAGGCGGCGCGCTTTTGGTTGGTATTACAAATCCTGAAGACACGCAGTCGAGTGATGCACTTCAGTTCATCATGGATAGCCATGGGGGGATGCCCTACAAGCTGTTTGTTATTTCTGAGAGGGTATGGAACGCAATCGTTGGTAATTACAAAGGTATGAGCGGTCAGGTAGATCAGGCATTGTCGGATCTTGATACGGAGATTTCCAAGACGACCGAGGTCTCGATCGATGATGTGCAGAATTTGCAGGCCAATCTCAAGCCGGGCGAGGAGGAGAAAATCGTGGAAGAGGCACCGATCATCAAGATCGTGGCTGTCATACTCAACAATGCCGTCGAAGGCAACGCTTCCGACATTCATATCGAGAACACTGGTGACAAAGTCAAAGTTCGCTTCCGTGTGGATGGCGTACTGCATACATCGCTCGTATTGCCGCTCTCGGTATACGCGGGTGTCGTGGCGCGTATCAAGATTCTTGCGAAGCTTCGTCTCGACGAGAAGCGCAAGCCGCAGGACGGGGGATTCTCCGCCAAGATCAGCACGCGCAAGATCGATTTCCGTGTATCGACACTTCCGTCATACTACGGTGAAAAAGTTGTGATGCGTATTCTCGATACTGAGAAAGGCGTGAAGAATCTCGACTCGATCGGTCTTTCTCCTGAGCATATGGCGATGATCAAGGAAGCGCTTGCTCGTCCGTACGGACTTATTCTTGTGACTGGTCCTACTGGATCGGGTAAGTCCACCACGATCTACTCTATTCTCAACGAGCTTGATCGCGAGAAATCCAACGTCGTGTCTCTTGAAGACCCAGTCGAGTACCACATCCCTGATGTGAACCAGTCGCAGGTCATGCCAGAGATCGGGTACACGTTTGCATCGGGTCTCCGCAGTATTCTCCGTCAGGACCCGGATATTATCTTCGTGGGAGAAATCCGTGATGCCGAGACAGCACAGCTTGCTATTCAAGCCGCTCTTACTGGACACATTGTGCTTTCGACGCTCCATACGAACAATGCTATTGGTGTTGTTCCGCGTCTGGTGGATATGGGTATTGATCCGTATTTGATCGCGCCGACACTTACACTTTGTATTGCTCAGCGTCTCGTACGCATGACGTGCGATAGCTCGCGCCATGAAGCGCCGAATCAGGAAGCCCTTCGCGAGATGGCCGCAAAGCAATTCGAGGATCTACCTCCTGAATACGTCGCGAAGCTTCCGCAAGGTGTCTTTACCGAAGCTATCCCGAGTGCTGAATGCCCGAGTGGTACTCGCGGTCGAGGCGCTGTGTTTGAGATGTATATGAACGACAAAGAGCTTCAATCGCTGATCCTTAAGAAGCCTGTTGATAGCGAGATTTACAAGGCTATTCGCGCAAAGGGATTTTTGACCATGAAAGAGAACGCTATTCTCAAGTGTTTGGAAGGGAAGATTCCGTTTCAGGAGATATATAATCTGTAAAAAATTCTCGGCCAGCACAAAAGATGGGTGTTTTACACACCTACTTGCCATTTGCTACACTATATGTAGTATACTTATCTATAGACACTTTTATGCAAAATAAAAAGATTTTCATCGTTGACGACGACAGTTTCCTGCTCGATATGTATGCGCTGAAGTTCTCGCAGTCAGGCTACGAAGTTACTACCGCACTTGGAGCTCTTCCTGCGCTCGAAAAGCTCCGCACGGGATTTATTCCAGACCTTATTCTTTCAGATATTGTTATGCCTGTCGTCGACGGGTTTGAATTCATGGAGAAGATGAACGCCGAGCATCTCGCTCCAAACGCTATGCGTATTGTGCTTTCCAATCGCGGGCAGGAGGCGGATATCGACCGCGCAAAAGAGCTCGGCGCAATAGGGTATATCGTCAAAGCTGCGACAACTCCAGCCGAAGTCATTACACAGGTAGCCGCTATTATTGCCAAAGTTAAAGCATAATATTTTTTCATGGATCCAAAAGCACTGCTCGAATCCCTTGTCGATATTTTAATAAAAGAAGGCGGCTCCGATCTCCATCTCTCGGCAGGGCGTTTTCCGTCTATTCGCGTCTCTACGCAGCTCATCACGCTCGTACAGCAGAAGCAGCTGACGCAGGAGGATATGTTTGGAATACTCGCTTCCGTTCTCGACAAGTCAAAATATGAGCGCTTTACCTCGACGCAGGAACTCGATTTCTCGTATGATCACAAAGGTATCGCTCGCTTGCGTGGCAATGCGTTTCTTCATAAGGGCAATGTAGCCATTGCGCTCCGCCTCATTCCAAAAGTCCGCACTCTCGCCGAGCTTCGATTGCCGGAAGTACTGCAGAAATTTGCATCCAAGAAGCAAGGGTTCTTCCTTGTTGTTGGTCCTGTTGGTCAAGGTAAGTCCACAACGCTTTCAGCGATGGTGGATTACATCAACACTGAACGAGCCGAGCATATTCTTACTATCGAGGATCCGATTGAATATATCTTTGAAGAGAAGCACTCCATTATCGACCAGCGTGAAATCGGTATCGACACAAAGGATTTCCCAACGGGTCTTCGCAGTATCTTCCGCGAGGATGTGAATGTCATCATGATCGGTGAGATGCGTTCACCTGATACGATCGCAACGGCTGTGACGGCTGCTGAGACTGGTCACTTGGTGCTCTCTACTCTTCATACAAACAATGCCGCACAGACTATCGACCGTATTATCGATAGCTTCCCGGGGGATCAACAGGATCAGATTCGTTCACAGCTCGCCGAGTCGCTTATTGGTATTTTCTCGCAGCGTCTCATTCCGCGCATTACCGGAGGACTTGTTCCTGCGTATGAATTGCTCATCAACAACAATGCCGTCGGCAACCTGATCCGCGAAAAGCGCACGCACGAGATCGACGTTGTTATCGAGACAGGTACTGAGCAGGGAATGGTAGATATGAATCGCAGTTTGCTTGATCTTGTGCGCGCTGGCGAGATCACGATGGAAAGCGCGTATCTCTATTCCATGAATCCAAAAGCACTTGAGCGTATTCTCTAGTACGCTGAATATTGCTTTTTTCTAAATATGTGATCTAATAGCACCTGAAGGTGCTATTGCCTTTTCACAAATTAAAACGAAGTACGATGGCTACACAGACCACGGAAATTGCGTCCATGTCGGACGGCCAAGCCGCGCAGATCAAACGCTTGCTTGAAGATTCATCGAAGTACACTTTTGATGAATATTTAAAAACCAATCCGAGCATTGATAGCGCTCAGCGCATCATTGAGCAGGCGGGGCAATTCAAATTGCGCCAGGCCGCGCTCTTGCAGGAGTTTGGGACTATGGCTGAAGCAATGGTGGTGGCTGATTGGCAGAAATTCTATAAAGATCACTTTGGTCTCGATGTTGATTTCTCTAAGATTGGCATACCGCAAAGGCCGAAAGGTAATTACCGGCTTTTATTCATCGCAAAGGGTATGACGATGAACATTACTTTTACGGGGTGTAAGAAATTATTTTATACCTGGCAGTATGTTGATGACCTGGATAAGGCAATCACGCGAAATGCTCGCACTGCAAGTGAAAATTATGCGGTGTGGGTACTGGATGAAGTTCGACCCGATAAGGCCTATCGTGGCAAATCCACGAAGCAGGCTGACCCTGACATGGAATTTGGCATTACGCTTCTGGAGCGTCTCCTATTTGAGATCAAATATTTTTCCGAAACAGGTAAGCATTTGGATACCAAGGGTGTCACATTCTGTAGCGGCTCGCGCGATTCGGGTAGCGGCGTTCCGGGCGCGGATTGGAGCGCCGACGAGTTCAGGGTGTGCTGGTACGACTTTAACAGTTCCCGCCCGGACTACGGCATCCGTTCAGCAGTTGCCCTCTAACTTTATACCTTTTAATCTTATCCAGCATTTTGCTACTGCAAACATGCTGGATTTTTTGTATTTTGGGGATAAGCTACGGACACCTGATTTCTCCCGTGCTACAATACTGATATCTCACATGACGTTCAAATACAAAGCAGTCACCAATAGCGGAGAAAAGAAAGAGGGCGTTATCGACGCGCCCAACAAGGATCTAGCCATCGCGGCTTTGCAGCGTCGTGGTTTTATTGTCGTGAACATTCACGGCGAGGAAGAGAAGTCTTTCTTTAAGCGCGATATTTTCGAACACATTCCACCACGCGATATTGTGATCCTTTCGCGCCAGGTTTCAACGCTCTTCGACGCGCAGGTTTCCGCACTCAAAGCATTTACGCTCCTTGCTACCAATGCGGAGAATCCGCTCCTTCGCCGCAAGCTCACTTCCGTGTGCGATGACATTCAGGCGGGTATGACCATTTCAGGCGCGCTCGAAAAGCATCCTGAGGTCTTTAGCGATTTCTACGTAAACATGGTTAAGGCTGGTGAAGAGTCGGGTAAGCTCAATCAGGTCTTCGCATATCTTGCCGAGTATCTTGATCGTCAGTACGCGCTCAACTCGAAGACCAAGAACGCCCTCATTTATCCGGCATTCGTTATCGGCGTATTCATCGTGGTTATGGTGCTTATGTTTGTCATGGTTATTCCGAAACTCTCCGATATCATTGAGAGCTCAGGCCAAGACATTCCTATTTACACGAAGATCGTCATCAGTATCTCCAAATTCTTCGTGGACTACGGTATCTTCATGCTCATATTCGTAGCTATCGGTGGATTCTATGTTTGGTATCTTGCCCGCACTGAGAAGGGGAAGAACTACCTCTCAACAATGCGTCTTTCAATTCCAGTGATTGGAAATCTGTACAAGAAACTCTATCTCTCTCGTGTCTCCGACAACATGAGTACAATGCTTTCTTCTGGAGTTTCGATCGTGCGCTCGATTGAAATCACGAGTAAGGTGGTGGGCAGTCGCGTGTACCAATTGGTGCTCGACGAGGCGAGCGAGGGGGTCAAGAGCGGTAGTTCGCTTTCAGACGCGCTTGCAAAACATGACGACCGTATCCCGGCGATCATGGTGCAGATGGTTCGTGTAGGAGAGGAGACTGGCGGACTTTCTAATATTCTCAAAACACTGGCGCAGTTTTATAAGCGTGAGGTGGACGATGCTGTCGATACGCTTGTCGGACTCATTGAGCCGATCATGATCGTGGCGCTCGGTCTTGGTGTGGGAGTGCTCCTTACTTCGATCTTGGTACCGATTTACAATATTGCGAGTGCTATCCAGTAGGTGGTATAATTTCAAAGAGCCGTTATTACTAAACATTAATTCTAGTTGTTATTATGCGAAAAACAGAACGCGGTTTTACCCTTATTGAGCTCCTTGTTGTTATTGCCATTATCGGTATCCTTGCGACTATCGTGCTGACGTCTCTCGGCAGTGCTCGTACCAAAGCGCAGGACGCAAAGGTTCAGGCACAGCTTTCAAGCATGCGCGCACAGGCAGAGCTTTTCTATAGCAGCCACGCTAATTCATATGGAGTAGCAATGACAGGTTCATGTTCTATGTCAGGAAGCCTTGTTGATTCGGCTGAGGTAGACAATTTGAACAAACTCCTCCCTGGGACTGGTTACACAAATACGTGTTACAGCACTGCCTCGAAATGGGCTATCAAATCAGACGGAACTGACAATGCTTGGTGTGTTGACAGTACTGGTCAGTCAGAGGTGTATGCCATTGCATCAACTCCTACGATCTCAGATTACATCTGCGACTAAAACGATCGATCTGTTTTTCCCCAAAACCCCGCTATGTGCGGGGTTTTGTAGTATACTGAGTGCACACTTTATTTATGAATACACTCATTACGATCGTCATGTTCTTGTTCGGTTCGGTGATTGGAAGTTTCTTGAATGTGGTTATCTTGCGTTATCGTACCGGCCGAAGTGTCGGAGGGCGTTCTGCGTGTTTTTCGTGCGACAAAAAACTTTCCTGGTATGAACTCGTGCCAATCGCGAGCTTTGCGACACAGCGCGGCAAGTGTACTGGATGCCAAGCACGAATTTCCTGGCAGTATCCGATCGTTGAGGCGATCACGGGTATCCTCTTTGTATTACTCTACGCTCGGTTTGCATATTTGCTTCCGACCATGCCGCTGCTTTTCGGGATTCTTTTTGCGTATTATGCATTTATCGCAAGCGTACTCGTCGTACTTTCAGCGTATGACATGCGTCACAAGATATTGCCTGACGGCTTGACGATGCTTTTTGCGGGAGCCGCTTTTGTCGGTATGTTTTTCTTGAAGGGGGATGCGCTGATACTGCATGTTCCTGGCATCTGGGATCTCTGCGCGGGAATTCTGCTTCCGGCTCCGTTTGCGCTTATCTGGCTAATCTCGAAAGGTAAGTGGATGGGTCTCGGCGACGCAAAGCTTATGATCGGTATTGGATTCTTGCTTGGCATGTCAGGAGGGATCACGGCAGTACTTCTTTCGTTTTGGATTGGGGCTGCTTTCAGTATCATGCTTCTTATTCTTGGCGGGTTCGTCAAACGCGGCGGCGTTTTCTCTATGAAGATGGCAATTCCTTTTGGTCCTTTTCTTGCGCTCAGCACGCTCCTTGCGGTGATATGGCAGCTTGATCTTGGTTTTATTGCACAGATGTTCGGCGGTAGTTTCTAGTGAGTGTCGTGCGTCCGTATTTTTTGTATGACTACTTCTAAGCCAAAAATGAATGCAGGATTCACGCTTCTCGAAGTTGCGTTTGTTATTACGATTTTTGCTATCATGGCCTCTATCGTACTTTTCCGTTTCCGTGATTTCGGTTCACGTACGGCGCTCGATAATCTCACACAGGATATTGCGCTCCGAATTGTTCAGGCGCAGAAGCAGTCAATATCCGGCGTTCTTAACGCGAACGTGAGCGATCTGTCGCTCTTTGTTCCGACGTATGGTGTGTACTTTACCAACGGATCGACCGGAGGAGCTCCCGAGTCTCGCAAGTTTGTATACTTTACTGATCTCGATGAAACAAGAACATACGATCCCGCTACGGTATGTACGAGTACTTCAATGACAGGCAATGAGTGTCTTGCTACTACGACGATTACTACGGGGGAATATATTAGTACCGTGTGTACCGGAAGTGCATTGTTCCCGTGTACGGGAACGCCGAGTTCAAACCTCTCCGCGCATATTACATTCCAGCGTCCTCTGCCTGATGCGACTATCTATATCTGCCGTGACACGGCCTGCACTTCGCGGACGTTGACCGACCGTCTGTATATCGAGCTCACATCGAGTATCGACCCGGCACTCAAAGAGACGATAGAGGTCACCGGACTGGGGCAGACGAGCGTGTATAATGGATGTGCGGCTATGGCGGCCGGTGCGACCACTTGCTCATAATGAATCGATATCACTACAATACAAAATCAGACGCAGGATTTACGCTCATCGAAGTCATGATTGCGATGGGTATCTTTACGATCATTGTCACGATTGGTATCGGAGCGGTACTTGGCGCTATCTCGCAAGCGCGAGGAAGTCAGAATTCCCGTACCGTCATGGATAACCTCAATTTCGTCATGGAAGACATGGCTCGTAATATCCGCCTCGGTTCCAATTTCCGCTGTGTGGCGCATCCAAGCGATGAGCAGTTGTTTACGGGAGAGACTGATCCGGTTAC
>CAIQBF010000098.1 GCA_903869975.1 uncultured bacterium
GTATTCGGTAACGTGGGCTCGATGGCGGTATTCCGAGTCGGACCTGAAGATGCGCAATTTTTGGCCAAGCAATTCGAGCCGGTATTTACGCCGCAGGATATCATCAAGCTTGAGAACAGGACGGCCTATGCCAAGATGCTCGTGGACGGAAGCCCGGCGAAGCCGTTTAATATCGCGACGTTCGCTCCACCAGAAGGAATGGCGGCTATTGTGCCGAAAATCAAGGAGCTTTCATATCTTAAATATGGGCGAGATAGGGTAGAGGTAGAGGAGGAGATTATGGCTCGATATCGGGCTGCGCAGTAAACAGCACACGCAAGGCTGTTTGTCGTTACCGCTTTTTCTGCTATAGTTCGCGTACGTTATTAGCAATTAAACCTATATAGTATATGCACGAAAAATCCCTTATTATCGTTAAACCAGACGCAATTCAGCGCAATCTTGCTGGAGAAATCATCGGACGCCTTGAAAAGAAGGGTCTTAAGATCATTGGTCTCAAGATGATGAATCTCGAAGACGCCAAGATCGAGGAGCACTACGCGCACATCAAGGACAAGCCATTTTTCCCTGGTATCCGCGACTTCATGAAGGCAACTCCAGTCATCGTTATGGCTGTTGAGGGTATCAATGCAGTGAGCTCAATCCGTATCCTTGTCGGACCAACGAAGGCATGGGAAGCTACTGCTGGAACAATCCGCGGAGATTTCTCTCTCTCGACTCAGTCCAACCTCGTGCATGCATCTGATACTGTCGAAGCTGGTCTCGCTGAGATCGCACGCTTCTTCAAATCTGATGAATTGTTTGCATACGATCGTGTCGACACAGATTACGTGTACGCAGAGCACAAGAAATAATTCGGCAGTTTGAAAAGTCAACTTGATTCGAAAAGATTTACGTGCTCTTCTTCACAAAAAGCTTGCACGGAAATTTCTCACAGCGTATAGTACAGCTAGGATTATTTGCCCTGTTACCTAGAACACTTTGTGTACGGGAATCCGCGTTGTGAAGCATCTTGGTGCCTCGCACAAGATACCCACCTGGCCTCTGGCTAGGGTAACACAACGCAAATAGTCCTAAAGAGAATCCCTTCCGTATCCGCGGTAGGGTTTTTCTTTGCCTGGATGTACAATCTACCTATATGCTCCGCTCGACATTACTGAAAAATCTGTGCATCACTATCCTCACGGTATTCTTTTTGAATACGCTCGCGACTTTTTTCTCGTGGTATTCGCTGTTGTGGTGGTTTGATATGCTCATGCATTTTCTTGGCGGTATTGCCGTGTTCTATCTTGGTGCGATTTTGTGGCTGCCGGCACGCAGTCGTGTTTCGACCGGACGATTTCTTTACGAGGGGATTATCACAGCGCTCCTCCTTGGCGTACTTTGGGAAGCGCTTGAACTTTTTTTGCACGTACGGTACGGTACGCCGGATTTTGTACTCCTCGATTCTATTTCTGATCTTTGTTTCGATCTCGCGGGTACGCTTCTTGCGGCATTTTGGACATACAAGCTCGTTGAGATCCCTGTTGATTCAGGAAAAAAATAATTCTGCATGGTATCATGGGTTCATATGGCAAAAACCCAGTACAAACTTACGTTCTGTTCAGGGGCGACAACGGTTACTGGCGCAGATTTTCTACTTGAAGGACCGCTCGATGAAAGCGGCCGTCCACTCTTACGCATTCTTGTAGATTGCGGACTCGTGCAAGGGGAGAAGCTGGCCACTGAGGCCAATTGGGAACCGTTCGCTTTCGATCCGGCCACCATCGATTATCTTTTCATTACTCATGCGCATATCGACCACATTGGTCGTATTCCCAAGCTCGTACATGACGGTTTCCGCGGCAAGATTATCGCTACGCCACCAACTTGTGCACTTGCGCGGCCGATGCTTCTCGATACAGCGGCTATTCTTTCTCGCGATCTTGATCACAAACTCGATCAGGTATATACCTCTGAGATTGTCGACCGCTCGACCACTGGCTGGACGGCGGTAGATTACGGCGAGCCGTTTGAATTGGTTCCCGGACTCACGGTCAAATTTTATAACGCGGGACATATTCTTGGATCGGCTTATGTTGAATTCATGCTCGGGGGAACTAAGGTTGTCTTCTCTGGAGACCTCGGTAATTCGCCGTCGCCAATTCTTCCCGATACAACACCACTCAAAGATGCTGACTATCTGCTCGTTGAGAGTGTGTATGGCGACCGATTGCATGAGGCTCGCGACGAACGCCGTGACATGCTCAAGGATGTCTTGCTTGAAAACTATAAAAAGGGCGGCACTCTCATAATCCCGACGTTTTCACTTGAACGAACCCAGGAAGTTATTTTTGAGATACATCAGATGCTCGAAGAGAAGCTTATACCTCGAATGCCGATCTACCTTGATTCGCCGCTTGCTATTGAGATTACGGATATCTACCGCAAGCAGATCAAGTATTTCAATCCGACGATACAGGAGCATGTTTCCCGCCACGATGATCCGTTTATTTTCCCAGGTCTCGTTGTTACACCGGAAGCACAGGACTCCAAGAATATCCTCAAGAAGCCTGATCCTAAGGTTATTATCGCCGGTAGTGGTATGTCGAGTGGCGGGCGTGTTGTGCATCACGAGCACAATTACTTGAGCGATCCTAAAAACACATTGCTCCTTATTGGGTATCAGTCTGTCGGGACGCTTGGACGCAAGCTTGAAGATGGCGCCAAGGAAATTGCTGTCGATCGGGCTCTTATCCCCGTACGGGCTACTATTCGGAAGATTAGTGGCTACTCTGGACACAAGGACAGCGATGCGCTCATTGCTTTCATTGCAACATCCAAGAACACACTCAAGAAAGTGTACACGGTTATGGGAGAGCCTAAGTCGACGACGTTCCTTGCCCAGCGTGTTCGCAACGAGCTTGGTCTTGCGGTCGAGTCACCATCGGGAGGGGATAGTGTTGTGATCGATTGTTAGGTACTATACTGTATATATGCACATGAAGCCCTCGCCACTTGTCGCACTTTTCGATGCTCACCCAGAGCATGCGCATTTCGAGAGTCCGTTTGAAATCTCACGGGCGAGGACTCTCGGCAGCGCCATCGGCGCTGCTGGCTTCGGTATTGTACTCAATCCAAGCACTCCAGCACTTCTTGCGGCGCTCGGCTCTCATACGGACGCGAAGACCCCTTCCGTAGTCCTTTCTCCGGCAGCAAGCCGTGACGAGCATACACGAGTGTTCCGATTGCCGACTGGCATGGCCTCGGTCATATACACCGGACGAGGAGCATTCGGAGCAGATATGATGGCACTCTTGTCGAGCGAAGCGCTTATCGTTCTCGGTTCATACCCGAAAACGCTTGAGACCATCCTCCGTTCGGCCAAGAAAGAGTCGCTACCCGTTGGTATCCTAACCGACGAAGATTCGAGCAGTATCCATGAGCGTATCCGCGCCATAGACCCACAGATCGCCCCACACCTTTTCATATCTCATGATCCCGCTGTGCTTGTGCGTGAGATATCGGGGGAGATACGCCGGCGAGAGCTTTCACGTAAGTAAATACATATAAAAAGACCGTCCAAATGGACGGTCTTTTTATATTGAGATTACGCGAGTGTCTTCATGACGCGAGCCATAGTCTCTGGCTTGTGTTCTGCGAGGTAGGCGAGAACTTTTCGGTCGAGGCCGAGCTTGTTCTTTGTAGCCGCACCCATCATCTTGGAGAACGAAGTGCCATTCTGCTTTGCAACAGCGGCGATCTTGGTCTGCCAGAGAGCGCGATTCGTGCGCTTCTTCTGTTTGCGGTGAGCGAAGGCGTAGCGACCTGCGTGGTGCAGAGCCTCTTTTGCCTGTGCCTCCTTTGTACTGCGGCCGAAACGAAAACCTTACGCGGCCTTAAGCACATTGCGGCGGCGCTTATTCTTTATGACTCCTCTTTTTACGCGTGACATA
>CAIQBF010000099.1 GCA_903869975.1 uncultured bacterium
CCGGCCTGAGATTGTGTATTGTGAACAGTGCTATCAGAAAGAAATAGTTTAATACGATTTGCATGATAAAAGGCGCATCTCCGATTGTGGTGATGCGCCTTTTTATTATTGTATTATGTCTTCAATTTTTATTATTTTAAGCGAAATCGTTCCGTCAGGTGCTATCGAGATAGGCGTTGATCTGGACACGATTACTACGGGACGTGTTTTGAAATACTGCCTAAATTCGTTTTTCGCATTTATGAGGGCCACATTTCTTTGTTTATTCGCGATTTCTATATGAACCTGTTGTTCAATTTCAGCTTTGATCTCAGGACGGAGCTCGTCTTTAATAAGCTCCTTTAGGGTTTCTTCATCGGGGAGAAGATGCGGTGCCACTTCTCTTAATATAAGGTTTTGCTCTTCTGAAGATAACAGAGAAAAGAGGTCCGCCACCGCTTTGGTCTGCTTGGACATTTCGACATTCATTTTTTCAGGAGAGTTTTCTGTTCTCGTTTCAGTGGGGGCGGGAAAGAATTGATTAAGTCCTTCGAAGTAACTATCTGCGTAGTTCTTTTGAGGATTAAGACTCACGTCGATTCTTAGGTTGTCTTTTTTTGAAAAGACCGGAGTAAGTCCGACAGCTTCGCAAAAAAGAAATGTTTTCTCAGGCTCGTGCCCTTCAGCGTGAAGAATTGCCAAAAAAAGAGGCTCTTTCTTCGAATTAGGTCGGGTTATCTCAGCGTAGTGTATCCCCGCTAGTCCTCCTGAAAGAGTTACTAGTCTGTTAAAAGAGTCGAGTAGCTTGAGTGTTTCGGGCCCTTCTTTTTTCCGCGCCATGTCCGCAAAAAAGACTTCGCAGTCTTTTGTAAAAGATATTACTATTGGGGCTTTTCCTCCAGCGTCTTTCCACGAAACAGGAACTCCATTTTCTATTTCTTTTTCTATCACGTCTACTATTTTTTTATGGATAGTATTTGTGTGCCCTTTTTCCTCAAACTGCACGTGTAGTTCAGGGAGGGCAAGAAGTCCAGGGGGAGCTACCATTGTTGGTTTTGATGTAGGTGCCACTTCTTGGCTTACCAAGGTCTTTTTCAGAGAGTCGAAATATTTTTTCGCAGTTTCTCGAGTCAGTTCGCTGTTCATAATTTTAAATTTTTGATTGACGAATACTATGTATCATTATTGAATGTATGTCAATATTTCCTTTTTTACTAGGGAGACTACCTGACTCAAAGCAAAGAATATGTCATAATAGCCGGAGGTAGCATTTATTAGGAAGTAATCAGAAAAGAATAACCACATGGCTGTCAAAAAAGTAGCTGCAAAGAAAGCGCCTGCAAAGGCTGGTGCAAAGACGTCCGCATTTATGAAACCAATGAAGCTCACTGGCGAGCTTGAGGCTGTTGTCGGAAAAGGTCCGATGGCTCGCTCTGAAGTTGTAAAGGCTCTCTGGCTCTACATCAAGAAGAACAAGCTCCAGGATGAGAAGAACAAGCGCAACATCAATGCTGACGACAAGCTCAAGCTCGTCTTCGCAGGAAAGAAGACGGTCAACATGTTCGAAATGACAAAGCTCGTTTCAGCACACCTTTCCTAATCACTACAACATCGCACTAAAAAACCGCTCGGAATTTCCGGGCGGTTTTGTGTTTATTGACAGTATATCAAAAAAGGAGTAATATAGCCCCACTACGGACAGATTGAGTTTTAGCTGCGATCCGGAGCTTTAGTAGCTAAATGGCCTCTCGGCCAGGTGATCATGGGCACAGTAACGGGCAGGGCGAACTTCCTCGAAGGAGATGGATTTCGCTTTGTTCATTTTTGCGTTCGTGCTCGCGAGAAAATAATCTATGTCGATTCATACGACTGCGCGTCCGAAAAAGTACTTCCAGAAGTACAAGGCGCCGCTCGCAGAGTTCCCGGATTTGCTCGAAATGCAGATTCGGTCTTATAAGGAATTGGTCGCAAAAGGTCTTGGAGAAGTGTTTAAAGAATTCTCTCCGATTCCGGATTACTCAGGCAAAAAGTTTCAGCTCGAGTTCACAGCGTTTTCGCTTGGTGAACCGAAATGTGATGAGTTCTACGCAAAGCAGAACAAAGTCTCATACGAAGCTCCACTCAAAGTTCAGGTACGTCTTACCAACAAGCTCGCCGGAGGACAGGCAAAGGAACAGGAAATCTTCCTTTCCGACCTTCCAATGATGACGGCTCACGGCACATTCATCATCAACGGTGTCGAACGTGTTATCGTTCCACAGCTCGCTCGCTCATTCGGTATCTTCTTTACGGAGAACGAACTCAAAGGCAAGCGCTTTTTCGGCGCGAAGATCATCCCGGCTCGCGGAGTCTGGATCGAAATCGATGCTGAGACTGACGGTGTGATCTATGTGCGCATCGACAAGAAGCGCAAATTCCCAATCACATCGCTTCTTCGCTCGTTTGGTCTTACGACTGACGACGAGATCAAGAATGCATTCAAAGACCACGAAACTGCAGCAGCAGTTATAGCGATGTGTCTTGCAAAAGATACGGCGAAGACTCCTTCCGACGCTAACATCGAAATGTACAAGCGTCTCCGCGATGGCGACCTTGCAACAGCAGACAACGCACGTGAATTCATCACGGCCCTTTTCTCGAAGGACCGCTATGACCTTTCTCCTGTCGGACGTTTCCGCTTCAACAAGCGTTTCAGTCTCGACATGAGCGACAAGGAGCTCGAGCGCCGTACGATCTCTCGTGAAGACCTTATTCAGGTCGTCAAATACATTGTTGATCTCTCGAATACGCCAAACGCAAAGGCTGACGACATCGACCACCTCGCACAGCGCCGCGTGCGTTACGTAGGTGAGCTTCTTGCTCAGAAGATCCGCGTCGGTATGACGCAGATCAAGCGCAATGTACAGGACCGCATGTCGACTATCGACACGGCTGCAGCTTTGCCGATCCAGATCATCAACCAGCGTCCGCTCCAGGCTCGTATCAAGGAATTCTTTACGACCAACCAGCTTTCGCAGTTCATGAACCAGGAAAACCTCCTTGCGGAAGTTGAACACCTGCGTACACTTTCGGCTCTCGGACCCGGCGGTCTCACTCGTGAGCGCGCAGGTCTCGAAGTGCGCGACGTGCACACGTCCCACTACGGCCGCGTCTGTCCGATTCATACTCCTGAAGGTCCGAACATCGGTCTCATTCTTCACCTTTCTATTTATGCTCGCATCAATGATTTCGGTATCATCGAGACTCCGTATGTCAAAGTCGTGAAAGGTAAGGTTACTGAAGAAATTCAGTACCTCAACGCGCTCGAAGAAGAGAAGTACAACATCGCGCATGCTGCAACTCCAGTTAACGACAAGGGGATCATCGCCGAAGAATTCGTCGAAGCTCGTCTTAAGACAGAGCCAGGTCTCATTGAACGCGACCAGATCGATTTCATCGACGTTGCTCCATACCAGGCATTCTCTATTGCGACTGCCATGGTTCCATTCCTCGAACACAATGACGCGAACCGCGCGCTCATGGGATCGAACATGCAGAAACAGGCTACGCCATGTCTCGTGCCAAACGCTCCACTTGTTGCGACTGGTATCGAAGAATTTGCTGCTCCATACTCTGGACGCCTCGTTCTTGCTAGCGAAGCTGGTGAAGTTGTCGCTGTTGACGCTCGCCACATCGTAATCAAGGGTAAGACAGAAAAGAAAGAATACCCACTCGTAAACTTCTCACGTACCAACAACTTCACTGCGTTCCATCAGCGCCCAGTAGTGTCTGTCGGACAGGAAGTCAAAAAAGGTCAGCTCCTCGCTGACATGTCGAGCTCTGATAATGGTCAGATTGCCCTCGGTCAGAACGTGCTTGTTGCGTTCATGTCATGGAGCGGAAACAACTACGAAGACGCGATCATTCTTGCTGATCGTCTCGTGAAAGACTCAGTATTTACGTCTATCTATGTAGAAGAGTTCGTTTGTATCGTTCGCGATACAAAGCTTGGACCTGAGCTCACGACACGCGACATCCCGAATGTCGGTGAAGGAAAACTCAAGGACCTCGACGAAGAAGGTGTTATCCGTATCGGTGCTGAGGTTCGTGAAAACGATATTCTCGTTGGAAAAATCACGCCAAAGGGCGAAACTGAACTCACTCCTGAAGAGCGCCTCCTCCGTTCGATCTTTGCTGAAAAGGCTCGTGACGTGAAAGATACATCTCTCCGTCTTGAACACGGCAAGCGTGGACGCATCATCGGCGTGAAGATTTTCTCTCGCGCAGAAGGTCACCAGCTTGAGTCTGGAATCATCAAGAAAGTCGTTATTGAGCTCGCGCAGCTTCGTAACGTATCGGTTGGAGACAAGCTCGCTGGACGCCACGGAAACAAGGGAGTCATCTCGACGATTCTTCCACAGGAAGAAATGCCATTCATGGCAGACGGTACGCCAGTCGATGTGATCCTCACACCGCTTGGAGTTCCATCGCGTATGAACCTCGGACAGATTCTTGAAATGCACCTCGGTCTTGCTGCAAATTCGCTTGGTTACCAGGCTATCGTGCCGCCATTTAGTGGTGCTCGCGATACTGAGATCAAGGCTGAGCTCGTAAAGGCTGGCTACCCGGAAACAGGTACGCTCCCACTCTTCGACGGACGCACTGGCGACAAATTCGAACAGGACGTCGCTGTCGGTATCATGTACATGTTGAAACTTCACCACATGGTGGAAGACAAGATTCACATGCGCTCTATTGGGCCATACAGTCTCATCACACAGCAGCCGCTTGGCGGAAAGGCGCAGGGTGGAGGACAGCGTTTTGGAGAAATGGAAGTCTGGGCGCTCGAAGGATACGGTGCTGCGCATACGCTTCGCGAAATGCTCACCGTTAAGTCCGACGATATTCTCGGCCGTTCACAGGCATTCGATGCCATCATCAAGGGCGAAGAAATTCCGGTTCCAAACACTCCTGCATCGTTTAGTGTCATGCTCAATTACCTCCGTGGTCTCTCACTCGACGTGGACCTAGAGAGGTCATCTCGTGCTGGTCGAATCATCGAAGTACCTTCTAAAGAGGTTTCTGAGTAATCGCTAACAATACATCTATATTATGAAAACTATCGACACAAATTCAGGCTTCGACTCGATCTCGCTCCGCCTCGCATCTCCAGACCGCATTCGCGACTGGTCATACGGTGAGGTTACTAAGCCCGAGACGATCAACTACCGCACGGGACGCTCTGAGCGCGGCGGTTTGTTCGACGAACGCATTTTCGGACCGGAGAAAGATTACGAATGTTACTGTGGAAAATACCGCCGTATTCGCTATAAGGATATCGTGTGTGAGAAATGTGGAGTCGAGGTAACTCGCTCTATCGTCCGCCGCGAGCGCATGGGTCACATCGAACTTGCGACTCCGGTTGCGCACATCTGGTTCCTCCGTGGCGTGCCATCACGCATGAGTACACTCCTCAACATCACGGCGACTGATCTTGAAAAGGTCATCTACTTCGCTGGATACATCATCATGAAGGTGTATCAGGACGAAAAAGAAAAACTTCTCAAGAACCTTGAGAATGAGTACAAGACGAAACTCAAGAGCGCTGCTGATGAGGATACTAAGACAAAACTCAAGGAACTCATCACTGTTGCAAAGAAGGAGATTGGAGAAATCTACGAAGGAAAAGTCCTTACAGAGATCGCGTATCATCGCTACAGTCTCAAGTACGGTATTTGTTTCGAGGCATCGATCGGTGCAGAAGCTATCTATGCCGTGCTCAAAAATCTTGACCTTAAGAAGCTTCAGGAGATTTCTGAGACTTCACATGAGAAGGCAAGCGCTGTTGAGCGTGAGAAGCTTGAAAAGCGTCTCTCTCTTATCCGTTCGATGATCACGAGTGGCATTCGCCCAGAGTGGATGTTTCTCACGGTTATCCCGGTCATTCCACCAGCACTCCGCCCAATGGTCGCCCTCGATGGAGGACGCCATGCAACGAGTGACATCAACGACCTCTACCGTCGCGTTATCAACCGCAACAACCGTCTCGCGAAGCTCAAAGGTATCGGCGCACCGGATGTTATTCTCCGCAACGAAAAGCGTATCTTGCAGGAAGCGGTAGATGCCCTCATCGACAACTCGATCGCTCGTCAGAACGACAGTGTTGCGATGAACCAGGCACAGCGCCGCGCTCTCAAGTCACTCTCCGACAACCTCAAATCAAAGCAAGGTCTCTTCCGTCAGAACCTCCTCGGAAAGCGCGTGGACTACTCAGGACGTTCGGTGATCGTCGTGGGTCCTTCGCTCAAGCTCAACCAGTGTGGACTTCCAAAACACATGGCGCTCGAGCTCTTCCGTCCATTCGTGATTTCGAAACTCATCGCGCAGGAACTTGCATACAACATCCGTGGTGCGAACCGACTTATCGAAGATGGTATTCCAGAAGTCTGGGCAATCCTCGAAGAGGTGATCAAGGGCAAGCGCGTTCTTTTGAACCGTGCGCCGACGCTTCACCGTCTTGGTATCCAGGCATTCAACCCGATTCTTATTGAAGGTAATGCTATCCAGGTTCACCCGCTCGTATGTCCAGCGTTCAACGCCGACTTCGACGGAGACCAGATGGCTGTCTACGTTCCGCTTTCCAAGGAAGCGCAGGCAGAGGCCGAGGATCGCATGGCTTCAAACAAGAACCTCCTCAAGCCGCAGAACGGTGACCCGATCACGAGCCCTCGTATGGACATGGTGCTCGGTTGTTACTGGATGACCAAGATGGGTAATCCAGAAAAAGAGACTGGTGCTGGAAAAATGTTTGCGAACCCAAACCAGGCAATTACCGCAAGTGATTTCGGTGCAGTGTCACTCCGTGCTCCGATCAAGGTTCTCGGTACTGACAGCGAGAAGTACTCGCTTTTCAACGGACAGCCTTTTGAGACGACCGTTGGACGCTTGCTCTTCAACTCAATTCTCCCAACTGATTTCCCGTACCTCAACGAAACCATGACGCAGAAGCGCATGAACTCGCTTGTGGATGAATTCATCATGCACTACGGCATTGATGCAACGCCGAACGTGCTCGACAAGATCAAGACATTCGGATTCACGTATTCAACAAAATCCGGAATCTCGTGGGGTATCGACAACATTCATGTGCCTGAAGGCAAACCGAAAGTTGTTGCTGCTGGACGTGCGAAGGAACTTGAAGTCATCAACCAGTACAACGAAGGTCTTCTTTCCGAAGAAGAAAAATACCGTAAGGTTATCGAAATCTGGGAGGGTGTCAAGAAAGAAATCGAAGCGATGCTCCCAGCTACGCTCATCGAAGGCAGCTCTACTGCTGACATGATCAATTCCGGAGCCCGCGGAAGCGCATCCAACCTCGCACAGATGGCAGGTATGAAGGGTCTCATCATCTCACCAAGTGGACGCACTATTGATTTCCCGATCGTCCCATCGTTCAAGGAAGGTTTCTCTCCAATCGAATACTTCATTACGACGCACGGATCTCGTAAAGGTCTTGCCGACACAGCGCTTAACACTGCGAAGGCCGGATACCTTACTCGTCGTCTCGTCGACGTCGCTCAGGATGTCGTGATTACGGAAATAGACTGTGGAACGAAAGATGGAAAGATGATGATCAAGGACAATGTTCTTGGCATCGAAATCCCAATCTCGAAGACACTCCGTGGACGCGTGCTTGCAGCTGATCTTAAAGACAAGGAAGGAAATGTTATTCACAAGCGCGGTTTCCTCGTAAACAAGGAAGAAGCTATGCGTCTTGAATCTATCGGTATTGTCGAAGCATTCGTACGCACTCCGCTCACATGTAAGACTACGTACGGTATTTGTCAGACCTGTTACGGTCTCGACCTCGGACGCAATGATGTGGTCAAGGTAGGAGAAGCTGTCGGTATCGTCGCAGCGCAAGCTATCGGTGAACCAGGAACACAGCTCACACTCCGTACCTTCCACGCCGGAGGTCTTGCAGGAGTGGACATCACGGCCGGTCTTCCTCGCGTCGAAGAAATCTTCGAACGCCGTTTACCTAAGAACCCAGCTGTTGTATGTCACGAAGATGGAACGGTTATCGACATCCGTCTTGAAGCAGGCGAGCGTGCTATCGTTGTTTTGCATGATACGAAAGTGGATGGCAAATCAAACGAGACTACCTACGAGCTTCCACCACATCGCCAGCCGACCGTGCAGAAGGGTTCAGCCGTAAAGAAGGGCGACCTGATGACCGACGGTTCAGCGGACATTGCCGAGATATTCAAATTCGGTGGCCGCGAGCGTGCAGAAGAATACATCATTCACGAGATCAACAAGGTGTATGAACTCCAGGGTGCATCGATCGCGCGCAAGCATATCGAGATCATCATCCGTCAGATGTTCAGTCGCCGTAAGGTCAAGGATGCCGGAGAAACCGGATTCTCTCCAAGCGAGATTGTTGAGACAGTAGAACTCCTCGACGAGAACGCTCTTATGCGCGAACAGGGACGCACTGAGGCTAAGGCTGAGTCGCTCGTGCTCGGAATTTCCGAGACAGCGCTTACGACGAAGTCATGGCTCTCTGCCGCTTCCTTCCAGAATACAAACCGCGTGCTCATCACCAACGCAATTCGCGGCGGTATCGACACGCTCCGTGGTCTCAAGGAAAATGTGATCATCGGACGCCTTATTCCAGCTGGTACTGGATTCGGCGCAAAGCCAGATCCAGTCAAAGTTGTAGAAGAAGTGAAAGCTCCTTTTGCGATGACCGAAGAAAAATAAATAAAACCGTCGGCTTGAATGCGGGTAGTGTCGTTGGACGTAATTCGTAATTGATGTCATCTTCTGTCGAAAAAATCAAAGAAAGACTCTCGATCGTCGATGTGATTTCCTCGTACCTGAAGCTTGAGAAGGCAGGGAGCAATTTTAAGGCTCCCTGTCCTTTTCATAATGAGAAGACACCGTCGTTCTTCATTTCTCCGGGTCGCGGAAGTTACTACTGTTTCGGCTGCGGAGCGAAGGGGGATATCTTCACCTTCGTCGAGCAATTTGAAGGCCTCGATTTTAAGGGAGCCCTCGGCGTCCTTGCGACTCGTGCCGGCGTAGAGCTTGAACAGTATCGCGCGGGCGAGGCCAAGGCTGAACGCAGTGAAAAGGATCGTCTTATTGAATTGATGGAGCATGCCTGCCGTTTTTACGAGGCGCAGTTCAAGGAAGATACAGATGCGAAAGAGTATGCGGCGAAGCGCGGGCTTACGGATGAGACGATCAAAAGTTTTCGTGTTGGGTATGCGCCGAGTAAGGAGATCGCGGGTTGGCGTCCGTGCGTAAGCGCGATGCGCAAAGCGGGATTCACTGATGCTGAAATCGTACTTGCCGGTCTTGCAAAACATCCTGATGAAAATCCAGACGGTGAGATCTATGATCGTTTCCGCGATCGCGTCATGTTTCCTATTTCGGATACGGGCGGACGCGTCATCGCGTTTAGCGGACGTATCTTGCACGACGATGGTAGCGCGATGGGGAAGTATATCAACTCTCCGGAAACGCCTATATTCAAAAAGGGCAGCACTCTCTACGGTCTCGATAAAGCAAAATTTGAAATTCGTAAGCGTGACCAGGCGATTCTCGTTGAAGGTCAGATGGATCTTGTGCTTTCGCATCAGGCAGGTTTTACGAATACGGTCGCATCAAGCGGTACAGCCCTCGGGGATTCACTCGTTGCTGATACTGACAAGGGATTACTCTCTGGTCTTGGACAAGTGCATGGTCTTTCTAAAAATCTGGTCATCGCTTTTGACGCCGATAAGGCAGGAATGCGTGCGGCTGGTCGTGCAGAAAAGATCGGGCTCGCTATCGGAATGAATGTCAAAGTAGCAAAACTTCCGGCGGGTCTTGATCCCGCTGATACGATTCGTGAACGTGGCGCAACTGAATGGAAAAAGATTATCGATGGTGCGCAGCATATCGTGAATTTTTACCTTACCGTGCTTCTCGAACATCCTCTGACTGAATTGACTCGTGCCCGTGCTATTCGCGACAAGATTCTGCCGTACGTAGCGGTGATGCCGAGCGCTATCGAGCGGGCACACTTTATTCGGGAGATTGCGGAGAAGACACATATTCCTGCCGATGCACTTTCTGAAGATTTGGTGCGGTTACTTATGAATACGGAGAAGATCCAAGCGCCTGCGTCTGTGTTTACACCAGCACCCGCACCTATTGCGGCAAACTCGCGCAGTACGCGCATTGAGGATCGACTTTTTGGCCTCGTTTTCTGGCAAGAAAGTCTTGCTTCGAGCGAGATTGATATTCCCGGAATGAAAGCTCGACTCGCAGCTGTCCTTGGATCTGAACGGTACGCAATTCTTTCGGAAATGTCGCCTGAACGGAAAAACGAACGCATCTTTGAAGTAGAACTCTTGTATGATGACCCCAAGAAACTTGCGGCCGAGGCTGAAGAATTACTCGACAATCTTGAAGAAGAGACACTCGGCCGCGCGCTCCAGCGTTTGATGGATAATCTGGAGAATGCAGAGCGCAACGGTGAAGGCGAACGAGTACAAGAGTTTATGCGTGAGTCACAAGCCATTACGGCGCGACTCAATACGATCAAGAGCAGTCGTTTCCTGAATCCATGAGTATTTTTATATACACCATTATTAGCCCTTTATCAGTATCGAGTTCGTAGCTCACTCCCTAGTATTTATGCCAAATAAAAAGATAGTACAAAAGAAAAAAAGTGTCGCAAAGCCAGCTGCAAAAAAGGTTGCCGCAAAAAAGCCTGTCGCAAAGAAAGTAGCTCCCAAAAAAGTGGTCAAAAAGGCTGCGCCAAAACCGAAAAAGGTTGCCGTAAAAAAGCCGCTCAAGGTCAAAAAGCCGAAAGCGATTAAATCAAACGGTGCTATCACGGCTGGCCGTGCCAATGCGAAGAAAGGCGGTAAGCAAAAGGCGGTGACCGAAGAGGAGCGTCTGCAGGAGCTTGTTTTCAAAGGAAAGAAGCGCGGCTTCATCACGTTTGATGAAATCTTGCGCTCGTTCCCGAATATTGAAACCAACATTGAATTCCTCGACACACTCTATGAGCAGCTCAATACGGCTGGCATCGACGTGCTTGAAGGAGGTAATTTGCTCGATATCGATACTATCGAAGGCGACCACAAAGACGAGAAGAGCGACTCGAGCTACGACTCGATTCAAATGTATCTCAAGGAGATCGGACAGTACCCGCTTATTCAGGCAGCTGAAGAAAAGGAACTTGCTCGCCGTATTCAAGCAGGGGATCTTGAGGCAAAAAATCTTCTTGCACGCGCGAACCTCCGTCTCGTCGTCTCGATTGCCAAGAAATACGTCGGCCGTTCAAGCGACCTCACACTCCTCGACCTTATTCAGGAAGGAAACCTTGGTCTCTTCAAGGCGGTAGAGAAATTCGACTGGACGAAGGGGTATAAGTTCTCGACCTACGCAACATGGTGGATTCGCCAGTCGATCACTCGCGCGCTTGCCGATCAGTCGCGTACGATCCGTATTCCGGTGCATATGGTGGAGACGATTTCAAAATATAAGCAGGTGTACCGCCGTCTCGCGCAAGATCTTGGCCGCGATCCGCTCGCAGAAGAAATTGCGACAGAAATGGGTATCGATGTCGAAAAGGTGCATGTCATCGAAAATATTTCGCAAGATACTGTTTCGCTCGAGCAGCCGATCGGCGACGATGATGAGAAATCAACTCGCGGTGAATTCATCGCTGATGATAAGATTCTCCGTCCAGACCAGGAAGCTTCGCGCCGAATCCTGACAGATCAGATTCGCGGCGTGCTTGAAGAGCTCTCTCCGAAAGAGCGTAAAATTCTTGAGATGCGATATGGTCTTTCCGATGGCGTACAGCACACACTCGAAGAAGTGGGAACTGAATTTGGAGTGACTCGCGAACGTATTCGCCAGATTGAGGCAAAGGTGCACGAGAAGCTTCGCACGCATGAACGCATTTTGCGACTTAAGAATTATTTCGATTAAAACCGAATATCTCGGTATACTTATTCCATGAAAAAAACAATATTCGCATTGCTCGTCGGGTTCGTGCTTCTTGGAGGGGCTCAGTTTGCGAGTGCGGAGACGGTATCGGCTGGCAAGGTTATACTAGTCGGCGGCGATTCTATGGTTACGAGTTCTGATGGACGAACAAAGCATCTTAACGATGTCTGGTCTTCATCAGGTGATTTGGCGACTTGGAATCAGGTGCTGCCTGATACGAGCACTGTTTCTCGTCTGCTCGGGAATATTGTCACCGAGGGTTCTATCACTAGCTTCCAGGGTAATCTTGGTCCAGCAGACGGACAGCCTCTTGATACGGTGTATCTTAATGGAAAATTGTATCTCCTCAATGGGGACATGACTGGGGCTAGTTTGTGGACGTCTCTAAACGAAGGTGTGACATGGACAAAGATTGCGACTCTACCATGGGCCCGGGGGAACGGGCGTCTCGTCGCGTTGGAAGGAAAACTCTTTGCTGTTGGAGTCCGTACTCCTATGGCTTCATATGACGGAAGTTCGTATGAGGACAGCCAAGTCTGGTCATCGTCCGACGGTATTTCTTGGACCAAGATTCTTGCACGGACTCCATGGGGAGAAAGAGCGGGGTTTCCTGTCGTCGCTTTTCAAGGAAAGCTTTGGGTGCTCGGTGGTACGGTGTATGCTGATGACGCCTGGTCTTCCTCTGACGGAAAAAAATGGACAAAGACAGTCGTTCCATGGTCGGGACGTCTCTATCATTCAGCGGTAGTCTTTAACAATACGCTGTGGATGTTTGGTGGTAAAGATCTTTCTGGTCCTTTTTCGGATGGATGGTCTTCATCTGACGGCATACACTGGAAGAAAGTGACAGGAGCTACTCCGTGGGAACAGAATATGTACAGTGCTCTTGTTTCGTATGGTAATGCGATGGTCATGTTTCCTGGATATACGAACGATGTTTGGTCTTCAACAGATGGAGTAAGCTGGACGCGTATTCCGACAAGTTCTGCAAACAGCTGGATGTCTCGAATCGGGGCAGCGGCTGTGGTAATAGGGGGCTCAGAAAGCACTCAAAAAAGCACGCAAGTATCGGTTGGTAATCCTACATCAAAAATCGTATTTTCTTCAAAAAATGTACGTTTCGGGCAGACGCATACTGCGGTAAAAGATATCCAAAACTACCTTATTTCAAAAGGATATCTTTCTGGCTCAGCAACTGGATACTACGGCTCTCTCACAAAAGCAGCTCTTGCGAAACTCCAAAAAGAGCTTGGCATAGCTGGTGACGGAAGTAATTTTGGACCGCTGACACGAGCCGCTATTGAGAACAAAAAATAATACGAATCCATTTCGTAGTATACTTATACCTGAATCGAATACCCGAAAGGGAATTATCAATTAGGGTGCGAAAAAATGTATGATGAAAAAATGCATGTGCGCTCCGGCAAAGATTTCCGGACTGCTCGTTTTTGTTGGTGGTTTGAACTGGGGCCTTGTTGGCGCAGGAATGTTGTTCGGCTCAATGCATGACATGAGTTGGAACCTCGTACACATGCTCCTCGGCCGCTGGATGTGGGCTGAAGCTGTGGTTTACTTGATTGTTGGTGTTGCGGCTATCGCGATGCTCTTCGGTTGCAAGTGCTCAAAGTGTGCTTCTTGCTGCGTTGCAGAGTCTGGTTCTGCGAAAATGTAGTCTCAACAAAACAGATATTTTGCAAAAAACGGCCTCCTAGAGTGGGCCGTTTTTTGCTGTATTTTAGGCATCTTTCGTGGTAAGATGACGAAATATTGCCATGGAAGCTTTTCTCAGCCCCATTTTTTATGTCTTTACTTTTTGCG
This sequence comes from uncultured bacterium, assembly GCA_903869975.1. Taxonomy (GTDB): domain Bacteria; phylum Patescibacteriota; class Minisyncoccia; order Phycocordibacterales; family UBA9973; genus CAITQP01. The sequence continues at coordinate 13,795 of CAIQBF010000099.1, forward strand.
CCGTCTATGTGGAAGTATTCTTCCTGATGACGTATATAGAAGGCCGTAAGGATATCGTTATCCGTCTTGACGATCGGCCTGACCGCATCTATCCGAGCGTTACTATTATCGTCCCATGCTGGAACGAAGAAACTACTGTCGGAGGTACTGTGCGTTCATTGCTCGCTCTTGACTACCCGAAGGATAAAATAAAGATTATTCTTGTTGACGACGGCTCTACCGACGGTACATGGAAAGCACTTCAGGAATTTGCGGGGATACCAAATATCGATATTATGCGTAAAGAGAATGGTGGCAAACATACTGCCATGAATCTTGGTATTGAGAAGACGACAACCGATCTCATCGGTTGTCTTGATGCAGACTCATTTGTTACGCCGAGTGCGCTCAAACGGATAGTTCCGTATTTTGATGAGGCAGAAGTTATGGCGGTATCTCCATCGATTATCGTAAACAATCCGAAGCGTCCGATGGAGTGGGCTCAGAAAGTTGAGTACCAGCTATCGGTATACCTCAAGAAAATGCTCGGTCTCATGAATGGTATTCATGTGACGCCGGGACCTTTCTCGATTTATCGAACCAAGGTTTTTACACAACTTGGTCCGTATCGTGAGGCGCACAAGACGGAAGATATGGAGATTGCATTTCGTATGCATGAAGCCGGTATGCGTATTGAGCAGTGTCATGACGCAGTTGTGTATACCAAGACTCCTGGCACGCCGTATGCGCTCTATAAGCAGCGTAAGCGCTGGATATACGGGTTCATCAACAATGTTATCGATTACCGCCGTCTGGTCTTCCGGAGTCAGTATGGCGCTTTTGCGCTCTTTACGATTCCGGCAGGTATCCTTTCGATTTTTTCGGCCGTATACCTTTTTATCTTCATGATTTATACGACAGGGAAGTTCGTGATAGGGAAAATTCTTGAGTATGAAGCTATCGGTGTACACCTGCCAAAAATTGCGAAGATCAAGACGCATTTGGCTACCTTTGACTGGTTTTTTGTAAGTACACACAGTGTTTTCCTTATTACGATCTTGCTGTACGGATTTGTTTTTCTTTCACTTATGATAGGATCAAAGATGGCGACAGGGAAGTGGCGGCCATCGATTGCTATGGTTTGGTACATTGCTATTTATAGTATTATTGCCCCGATTTGGATTATCAGTGCCGTTTTTAATACCATCACCCGTCGAGAGACCTCCTGGCGTTAATAACATATAATTACCTTTATGGAAAAACAACATAAGAATATTTGGCTTAAACACATTACTGTTCTCTTTATTACCGTCGGTATATTTGGGACAATATTTTATATCTCAAGTTCGCTCACTGATCGAAAGATTGCAGAACTTAATACTATCCAGAACAATATTTCTATCGACCTTTTGTCGGCAGAGACTCAGTACTCACTCCTTGGCGAGCTTGATTGTAATCAGGTAAGCACTTCTGTTCTCTCTGACCAGCTCAATATGCTTTCAGGTAAGATTGAGTATCTCGGATCAAACGGCTCCTCTGAGGACCTCGTGCAGCTCAAGAAGCAGTATTCGCTCCTTGAGATTAAGGATTACCTTCTTATGAAGGAGATCACTAAGCGCTGCGGACAGAAGTCTGTCTTTATGCTCTATTTCTACACGACAAGCGAGAATTGCAGCGAGTGTGTTAAACAGGGTTATGTGCTCACGAGCCTACGTGAGAAGTACCCAGCACTTCGTGTATATTCTTTCGACTACGGACTTAATCTCTCGGCCATTGAGACACTCATTAAGATATATGGAATCGAGGATACGAAGCTCCCAGCGCTCGTATCGGATCGTCAGGTCTATACAGGCTTCCATAGCGTAGAAGACATCGAGAAGCTGGTGCCTAAGCTCGTAGAGACGCTTCCTTCCGAAAAAGAGGCGGCAGCTATCAAGAAGCCAACTATCTAGTTTCGGTTTCAGTATATATTAAATAAATATAAGATATATATAAGGGTGTAAATCTTATTAGTCCATTTTCCCCCATTTGTTTTTTTA
>CAIQBF010000100.1 GCA_903869975.1 uncultured bacterium
ATATGCTAGTTCAGAAAATTGAGGAAAGACAATAGTAAAAGTCGTTCCTTTTCCGAGTGTGCTTTCTACCTGTATTCTTCCTTTGTGTGTATCAACAATGCGCTGCACTATCGCAAGACCTAGACCTGTACCGGAGAGCGATGGCGAGGCTGGCGTTACGCGATAAAAGCGGTTGAATATACTTGGCAGGTCGTCGGGGTGTATGCCGATGCCGTTATCTTGGATTACTACGTAGGCTTCACTACCGATTACACGAAGAGAAATTTCTATGAGTGTTTGGCTGTCTTTTTTGCTGTACTTGAGAGCATTTGCAACGAGGTTGGTAAAGAGCTCTTCGAGGAGGCGTTTGTTTCCTAGGATTGTAATATCTGAAGCTATTTGGGTTATGATGTGGGCCCCTTTATCTTCTGCGATTACTTCAAAATAATCAGATTGGTCTTTGAGTAATGCGCCGAGTTCAATCGGGACGAGCTCGACAGGGTACAATGAATGTTCAAGTCGCGCGAGGTGAAGTAATTGGCGAATAAACCCACTCACTCGATCGAGTGATTTTCTTGCAATTTTTAAATGCTCGGGCCCGAGCGCTCCTTCAGCCAGAAACTCGACCTCGCCTCGGATGATTGCGAGGGGTGTCTGGAGGTTGTGTGAAATATCGATCATGCTCTGTCGTTGGCCTTCCTGTATTTTTTTGATTTCTTTGGTACGATCGTCTACGAGCTGTTCGAGATGAGCGCTATATTCTTGGACTTGCTGGTGCAACTCTGCTTTGCTTAAGGAAATAGCAGCTTGGAATACAAACGTCGAGACGAGCTGAAGGTCTTCTTTTGTGTAGCTATCCCCGGAACGTTTTTTACCGAGTCTGAGTATGCCGATAGTATTTTGTCCGAATGTGATTGGCTGGGATAGCGTCGGGAATCCCGCACCCTGGTTTTCCGAGACTGTACGTTCAGTTGAGGTGTCGCCAAGAAGAAAATCCACATCGTTCGTTTTGAAAATACCGCGCAAAATGTCTTGCGACCGAGTAATGATCTCTTCTTTGTTTAGGCTGGTATAGAGAATGCTTGAGAGTGCGTGGAGGGCTTGGGCGTAATCGTAGCTATCTTTAAAAAAGATGTGGTTGGTCGCTCTCCGAAAATAATTTTCAAGGGGACGAATACAGAAGACTCCAACGGTAGTCGTGATGCCTGCTGATACGATCGTGCCGAGCTGAGTGACTTCATGAACCAGGAGGCCGATGATCCCGAGGCTTACTGAATATGTTGCAGTGATCGCAACTAAGAGGATTGTATAGATCAGACTTCTCTGGATGACGATGCGTATATCAAGCAATTCATGGCGAATGATAGCGTATGCCGTCGCTCCAGTAAGAATAATAGATGATATTGCTCCGAGGAAATTGAGTTGATAAATGCCGATTGAAGGAAGCAGAATATCAAACAGGAATGCGCATACGGCAAAGGTTGATAGTCCGAATATGAAGTATCGCATTTGGTTGCGCTCTTTTCCTTTCGAATGGCGGAATGTTTGGATAAATAAAAAGATACTCGTTCCTATATACAAAGCAGAGACAGCAAGAAAGAAGGGGTAGAGTGGTCCATTGATGGGCTCAGGATTAGATCCTTCACGGAATACGCCTGCTTTGATGATGAGTTTGAGTGGGGCGAGAATGATAACAGCGAGCGGCGGAAGTGCGGCGTAACAGCAGAATTTCCATGAGATGTGCTTGGCATCAGGGAAGACTTTTGAGAAAATCACTAAACTGTAAACGATTAGCACGAATCCAGCCAAGATAAGGGTATTCCACGCGAAATTATGTGTATGCGATATGAGGATAAGCCCTGAGCCCCATATGAATATGGAGAGTGCTACGAGAGAGAAGGCTCGATTTACAAGGCGTTTTGGCTGGTTAAAAAGAACAAACGCTCCTATCCCGAGATTGAATACGCAGATGATCGCGAGACATAATTCGTTTACAGTAAAGGTTGATAATTCCATATTTGAATTTAGTATGACGTGTTTTTTTGATAAATAAAAGGGTCCGTTTGAAGGACCCTTTTGTACAGCATTGTGCCTTTGCTTTTAAAAAACAATTGGTATGTATTTTTTAATTCTGTCTACTTCCTGGGATAAAGATATGATTTGCTCTTTAAGGATACCGAGCCATGGGCGAGGCGGACTTCCTTCTAGGAAATAAGGGATTTCGCAGTCTTCGATGTTTACCATTCGTATTTTTGCATCGAGTATCGGGTACCACAAGCTTTTAAATTCCGGTTTTTTATCGAGTAAAGTATCTTTTACGGTCAGGCATGAATACGTACGCCCGATTTCTTCGGCGTGCTGGCTGCCTTTGAGCCAGAGAGCGAGTCCTATATTGGCACGAGATGCGTTCCATCGCGATAGATACACCGTCTGTTCCCGTATGTACGGGGGATATGTATTTTGGGTATCGAATGAGAAGAGTTCCTCAATAGGAAGAGGAGTTTCTTTTTCACCGAATTGCACTGCCAGTGATCCCACGATCGAGGTACCTTCAAGCGCTATGAAAATACAGGGTGGAGTTTTTTGGGGTGGCGGGCAGGCTCCGTGCATACGGTGCATGTTGGTTGAAATATATTCGATGGCGGCATCTCGTTCTTCTTCGCTCTCGATGTGGCGGATATGAATTACGCTACTCATGCGTTCTTGTTTTGAAGTGGCGGGCGAGAGGGAAGCCGTAGAACGGTTATCGTCTTTTTTCCGAGATCGATCCGGGTGACTTCTGGGAATGTGGTGACGGGCACGATGTCTCTCTTGTACGGTGATTCTTTCCGCATAATTTCAAAATACGCTTCAGTCGCGCACCACCCGGCTGCAAAAGGAGGGTTGACGGATATGACCGGGATTCGGCCTTCTTTTGTCAGTCGACGACGGATAGCTTTTTGGGTGCTTGCGTCGCTGTCGACCATGTATTCTATTTCCTCTGGTATGAATACCGAAAAAACGGCTTCCATGAGTTCGGCTTTTTCTTCTTCA
>CAIQBF010000101.1 GCA_903869975.1 uncultured bacterium
CACCTGCAGGTTCTGGCGGAAGAAGGATTGCTTGTGTCTGTGCGCGAGGGTAAGAATACCTGCTATTCGCTCGCAGCGAATCCTTTGATCAAAGACCTCAAGGCACTCATTTGCAAATACACGTAGATTATTAATTTATATATACATACCTATGACCAATCATGCTGTTACACTCTACTCAACTACCACCTGTCACTTCTGTGTTCTCGCAAAAAAATATTTCGCCGATAAAAACATTTCCATTCAAAGTAAGGACGTCGGCGTAGATACTGTCGCTCGCGCAGAGATGGTGGGCAAGAGTGGGCAAATGGGCGTACCTGTTGTCGAGATCGATGGGCAGATTATTGTCGGATTCCAGCCTGACGTGTTTGATCAGTTGCTCCGAGCCTAAGAGATATGGTACTTGTCGATGTTCGTACAAAACCTGAATATGACGCACGGCACATAGAAGGAGCCGTTCTCCATGACATCATGGACATTATGAAAGGGATTTTTCCCCGTGTGGCAAAAGACGAGGAGATTGTCTTGTATTGTGAATCAGGTAATAGGTCCATGATGGCAAAATCCCTCTTGGAACAGGCTGGTTTTACCAATGTTACCGATGCCGGTGGTATCGATGATGCTATAAAAATATCCAGCATAACCGTGTAGGTTGATGCTGGATATTGGTGCGTCTGATTCGAGAATCAGGCAAAAATTTCTTGGTAGATTTCTTCTGCCACTTCAATTCGATCTCTTAGAGAGATACTGATGTCAGTTTCCTTGAAACATTCCATCATTGTTAGATTGTCGATATCTTCCTTTTGCTTTGCTACCGACAGGATTATTATAGGTAGAAGCTTCAGGAAGAAAATTGAAAGGATCTGCTGTCTTTTGGTGAAAGTTTTCGCCTTTGAGTAGTCTCCCTTTAGAATGGAAAAAATCTCGGTTCCTTTTTCGTCAGACAGCGAAAAGGACATATTGAAAGAGCTCTTCATGTAATTGCTCGTTGACCATTTAAATTTCTTTTCGCGGTCCTTGTCTATAAGCAATAGTTCGCCTGAGGCGTTGTCTGGAACGGAGCTTTTATTAAAACTCGCTTTAATTTTTAAAAATTGCATATGCGTCTTTTTTTGATTTTCAAAACTTTACGTGTTTATTGGAGTATTGTCAATACTTCGTAGCGTTAGTATGATTGCGGACTTCGAAGCGATATATTGACTTTGCTATATTTTATGTAATTATCATAAAATCGTTCATCCTTTAAAAACAAAAAAATGGAAGTACTCATCAACAGCAGCGTATTTCTTTGCACGCTGCTTATCATCATTTTGGTGGAAAAAGTAATATATGCGAAGGCGATTAGCACACAAGAAATCGCTGAGCGCCAAAAGACGCTCGATGAGATCGAGAGGAATGTAAAAATCCAATATAATCTTGATTGGAAGCGTGACGCAAAAACAGAAATTATACGAGATAGAAAAAAAGCAAAAGCGCTCGCATTGTTTTTTTCGGCGATAGGTATACTTTTTGTAGCATATCCGCTAGCTGTGTTTAGGCTTTGTCCAAGTTCTACTGTGGGATGTTTGTGTTTAAGTGCGGTTATCGTTATCGTATATGCCGCTGTTAAGATGGCGAAATCTGAGAAATAATACCAATTCAAAAAGAGGAAGCCCGATCAGGCTTCCTCTTTTTAAATTACTGAAACCTATCAAGAAGGATCGTCTTAGACTTTGAATGAGGAGTATCGGGGTTGAGCTTGTTTGTGAAATTCTGGATACTTGGGAAAGTGCGTCCTGGGCACACGGTATCTTGCGCCCCGTTGGTTCCGACAAACGTAAGCCCCGATGCTTCTATGACACGACTCTTGATCTCTTTGTGGTAGAGCATGTTGCTTGAGGGGATATCATATTCGCCCTTTACCCAGTTGAGGAGTTTGGTTAGCGATTGCTGCTGTTGAGGCGAGGGTTGTCCGCCATTGTCAAAATTTCCGCACAAAGCTATACCCATCGTTCCATAGTCAGGATCCATGTGCATGATCTGAGTATAGACTTGAAGTTTTGCCATGTAGTCGGCTCCGCTCGCGTTGAAAATATCGCTCACACTGTTTGGAAAATATTTTTTCGCGAGATCGTTTGCTTCTTTTGTCTGGCCTGCGTTTGATCCAACGCGGCCGGTAGGGCGGGCCTCAAGTATGGTACCGTCTGAAGCAATCAAGAAATGATAGCCGATATCATTAAATTGCAGCGCTCCATTCAATTCAATATCCCGTACCGTTTTCGCTTGCTGATATGCGCTGGCTCCTGACGTGCCAATATCGGTATGATGTATCGCGACACGCCGATATACGTTCTGTAAGTCTTCAAATCGGTGATTTGAGTCGAGAGTTTTCGATCTACCCGAAGCAAAATTCTCGTTGAAATAGGGGAGGATACTCGCGCGTTTTCTTGAGGTTACGCCGTTTACCGTAGCGGTGAATTCTTCACCAATTTTTAGATTGTACTGCTTACTGATCTCTCCCCAGTCGGCATCCCAGGTAGGACGGGCGACTACGGGAGGCTTCTCTCGTGATTCATACGCCAGAGATTTTGCTGGGCTGCCAAGGATAGCGGCACCTATGGCAAGTTTGCCGATATTTTTTAGAAAATCACGACGGCTGGTACTCTCTGGCTGTTCGCGCTCCTCCTCATTTTGGGGGCTAGAAGGAATACCCTCGAATCCGAATTTCATAGTGTGATTATATCATTTGAACCCTCGTGTGTATAAAATCAGGGTTTGACACGTGTGAGAAATATAGGTAGTGTCTTACAAAACTTCTATTATGAGCTTGAAAAACAAAGAAATTTTGACAGTACAGCCAGATATATCTGCGTTGACGTATCATGGAATAGCGCTCGGACTTCTTTTTCTCCGACTGAAAGCAGTCCATGAATGGATCAAGAAAAATCCTGGACATAATCACTGTCCGAGTACGTTAGAATACGCGATACGAGATCTCAGTGTCGTTACAAAAGGGCAGAATGGCAATATTGAGCGTCATGCAGAAAATGCGTATGCTGCTTTATACCAATTTAGCAACGAAGCAGCACCTGAAAAATCGGTAGACAGGATATTGGAGTATATAGATACTCAATCAGAAAAATTGTAGCAGGAAACAAAAGGAGCGAGAGCAATTTTCGCTTCTTTTTTGTATCGTATTAAGCAACCAGCAAAACAAAAACAGCCATCAAAAGCATGCAA
>CAIQBF010000102.1 GCA_903869975.1 uncultured bacterium
CACGTTCCGCATCGGAGGCTCGGTGTTTACTATCCATGAAGATTCAAGCGGTAGGAATATTTCTTCGCAGATAGACCATAAGGATATCCTCCCTGCTCATTTTGAGAGCTTGCGAAGCGGGCATGACGATACGCTCGTGGCCGCTGCGCTGCGTGTTGCGTGTAAAGACACGATACTCGAGGCTGCTCAGGTCTATGCTGAGCAGAAATATGCTATGAAGGAACGGAAAGCGGAGGTTGTTGCTCGAGCCAAGGCGCACAACGAGGCTTTGAAAGAAAGATACAATGAATTCCTGGATCTCTTTGACGAGATGGAAGACGAGGCTCAGCTGAAATTGGATTCCATCAACAAGAAAGAGGGAACATCGCTGACGCTAGATACGTTTACGGCTCGCGGTGTTCCTTACTTTGATTTTTTTGAGACTATTAGTGACACTTCTGGGAACACACTGTCTGGCGCTGCTAGCAGTGTTTCTGATGATGCATATCCACCAAGTATCATATCCCCAGAGACTGAAAAATGGATACAAAAACAGGTCACTATTATTGAGACGTTGAATGCAGCGCTCGCTACGGTGGGTACCTCGGGCGAGCTTGAGGCGGCTCTTTCTAAGGCGATCGACGCTGCTACCAAAGAAAAAGCTGCTAGTAGCTCGGTATCGTATGACAATATACCGTCTCCTGATCCTGCTCTTGACGCTGATGAAGCGGAGATTTTGGCGGAGATTTTGCCCGCACATTTGGAATCCGAATTGGCTGAAATAGTTGCGCAAGCGATCGAGTCTGAACATGCTCGTGTCGATAGCAGTATCGATGCGAAGACTGAACAGGAGCTTTTCAATCGTGTGCGCGATCTTGAGAAAAAGAAGTCTGAGGCTGAAACGCGACTCAGGTTTCTTGCGAGTGTCGAAAAATCATCACGTGTGGCGCTCGACGATCTTGCTGTGGCGAGAAGCGCGCTCCTTCCTGTGTTCGCCGGCGTAGCGGCGGCTCTTGGCTTAGATGTAGGCTCTGAAGCCGACTTCCAGAAGTTCCTCGTTTCTCCAGAGAGCATCCGTAAATACGCGCGTGATCCTTTGTTTGAAAAATACCTTGCTGCCAAGGCTGCAGTTGTAGCACGTGCTACGCCGCCGGATGGTGAAGAGGCCGAGCTCCGTGCACGGCTCGCTGTTGTTGATGTAACTATTCCCGGTGGTGCTATCGATTTCGCGGCTGTGCGGGGGCAGCTTGGTGAGCGTATTGAAAACCTTGAGCACGAGATACTCGATACCAAATGGCTCTCGCCATCCATGAAGAACGAGGAAGCCGTGCTTTCGCGGCAGGTAGCGCTTGAAATTGTTCGTACTGAAAACGAAGTTAAACACGAAGCGGAAGCATTCAGTGCTGAACGTCAAAGAATATTTGAGTCTGTGCAAAAAAAGATTCGGAAATTGACGACGAAAGAAGTTGCTACGCCAGATGCGAGCGGCACTCCTTCTAAGCATAAGGATCTGAGCGAATCACGGTTTACCGAACCTGAGCGCGAAGCTATAGATATTGAAATTGAGCGGATTTTGGCCGATGCGCTAAAAGAATATCGGACAAGTATCGAAGGACTCGATCACGTTTCAGCCAAGGAGAAGACGCGCTATATTGCCGAACTCGAATCTTTCCTAGAAAAGACTATTTTACCTGACCCTCGAAGTCTTTTGCAGAGAATCTATGATGAAAAGGTCGTTACTCTCGGTACTCCGAAAGAAAAGAGCGATCGTGAAAAAAGAATGGCTCACCGGTGGCAGTCTGTACTCAATACGAAGCTCGGTGCTATGAGCGTATTGCTCAATGGATGGAAAGCGGAATCGAACGGAAAGATTGAGAGACAGGCCGAGGATGAGCATATTCGCTTACGGATACAAGAGCAGTTTGATGCGGGGGAAACTCGGGATGCCGTCAAAAGTAGTATGACTACTTCGATGTCTCAATTGACACGGCTCGTTCGAGGTGTGGAGGCTCTATCGAGCCAAGAGGAGATAGAAGCGTTTATGCAGTCTCGCGCCTATCGCGATAGCGGATTTGCCGATGGTATTCCTTTGTATGAGACTCTTGTGATACAGAGCAGTGGTTCTTTTGAGCGGCTCCGCGCAGAGCTTGCTGAAGGGCTCACGAAACATCTTTCTGCAGAGGAGCGTAATTATGTGGATCAGTTCTATGGGGATCCGGATGTAGAAAAGTACATGGTGGATAGTCTTGCTGATCTTCGATCGGTTATCGACGGCATGCGCAGTGTTATTCCACCCGGCGTGCACAAACCTTCAAATGCAGATAGCCAAAAAATCGAGGCTTTTATGCAGTCGCCTGAATATCTCGAAAGCACCATGACACTCGGACTGCCTACGTTTAAGGCGCTGATTGAGAGCACTCGGGGAGATTTGAAAGTGGCTGTTTCTCGCATCACCGATCTACTTGAGGCACGGTACGTTGCGGCGGATGGTCTCTATCGAAACATGCATGTGGAAAAAGCGCGTGCTGCTGTGCTGCATGATCCGGCACAGGTTCGTGCTGCGATCGATCTTTTGGTCATGGAGGATCATGCGAATATTCAGGAAGGCCAGCAAGAAGTCCTCCTACTTATTCGTAGTTTTAATGATAGTGAAGTGAAACTCACGAGCATCAATGCGATGAATGAATATGCACTTCTTGAGACAGGAGTTATTTCGCTACCTGCCGTTTCTCGGAAAATCGCGGAAGCAAAAGAGGGTATTGGATACGCTCATGGAGAGTCACTCAAATATCTTGAAGACGCTGTAGACAAGGCATCGAGTGCTTTTCTACGTGCCAGCCAAGTACCGCTTCCGGGTGTGCTTTCTCTGTTCGGCGGTCGTGTGGAATTTGGACGGAAAGAGTATACAAAAAAGAGTCAGGAATTATCTGACCTAGAACAACGTGCCAAGGATGCCCAAAAAGCGTTGGATGATCGCAAGGATATCATCAAAGATCTCTCTGATTTTTCAACCATTCGTCTACCGGAACTTCGCTCTTCGCGTGCTCGTCGCGTAGCGTATCTTTCTCGTATGGAGGCTCTACCTAAGGATATTTTTACTTCTCTGCAGAACGATTTGCGCCCTGTTTATGACCGAAAACCAGACCCAAAACTCAAGGATCTCAAGGCTCGTTTCGATGCTCTTCCGTAAGCGCTTGACTTTGCTTTCGGCTTCATATACTATGTCCTCGGCGTCCTATACAGGCGCCGTTTTATATCGAAACTTTTTCAAAAGTCACTTCCCGATATATCTCCTCCCGACATTGTTAACAGAATAGAGAGTTATAAGTACTACGTTTTATTTTGTTCCGTTCTATTCGGGTTCGCGGCTCATATTTATATGTGCCTCGGATCTTTTTAAGTAGAGTTTGATCCTAGCTCAGGATGAACGCTGGCGGCGTGGATAAGGCATGCAAGTCGAACGGATTCTTTGTTGAAGAAGTTGAGATTACATCAAGATGACGGATATAAAGAATTAGTGGCAGACGAGGTAGTAACACGTGGGTACGTCCCCTCTAGTCGCGAATAATCTATCGAAAGGTAGACTAATACGCGATGGTCTCGCGAGAGTAAAGATTTATCGCTAGAGGAACGGCCTGCGGGGTATCAGCTAGTTGGCAGTGTAATAGACTACCAAGGCTATGACGCCTAGGGGAGGTGAGAGCCTGACCCCCACCGATGGGACTGAGACACGGCCCATACACCTACGGGTGGCTGCAGTCGAGAATCTTCCACAATGGACGAAAGTCTGATGGAGCGACGCCGCGTGATTGATGAAGTCCTTCGGGACGTAAAGATCTTTTATGAGGGAAGAAGTTTATTGACTGTACCTCATGAATAAGGGGCTCCTAATCTCGTGCCAGCAGGAGCGGTAATACGAGAGCCCCAAGCGTTATCCGGAATTATTGGGCGTAAAGGGTGCGTAGGCGGTTATGTTAGTCGTATGTTAAAACCCGGGGCTCAACCTCGGATCTGCGTACGAAACGGCATTGACTTAGAATGAAGGAGAGGTGTGCGGAACTCATGG
>CAIQBF010000103.1 GCA_903869975.1 uncultured bacterium
CCTAGAAACGAGTATACAACGCCAGACCGATTTTGGAAAGGTAGTCGAAAGAAAAAGGCCGGATCAAATTTTTCAGCCCAGTCTTCGCTGCGTTGAAAAATTTGATCCGGCCTTTTTCTATTCGATTCGCTGTTATTACGCAGCCTTGAGTTCTTTGCGCTTCTTCGTTGGAGCCTTGCGGGAGAGGACGTTGATCTTCTTGCCCGTAATAACACCCTTGGTGACGAGGAAGTTGTAGACAGTGTCAGACGGCTGTGCGCCAACGCTCATCCAATACTTCACACGGTCTTCCTGCATAGTTACTACGCCCTCTTTCGGGTTGTAGGAACCGAGGATCTCCTGGAATTTGCCGCTTTTGGCAGCATTCTTATGGTCGGTCAAAACGATGCGGAAGTGCGCCTCGTTCTTGCGGCCTATTCGTTGCATTCGGATCATTAACATATGTGAGAGCTATACTACCAGAATCTGAAAAAAAGGCAAGGAAAAGAATTTTGGTCCACACACCAAGCTTTTTCAGCTCAAAGTGGTATAGTACACGGATATGAACAATCCGACGGAAACACCTACTATTGAAGGCATGGTCGTCGTACTTGGACGCGGAGGCGGAATCGTCCGCTGTGACGAGTACGCAGACGGCATTCGCATCGCTGAAGGAGACATGAACACCGCGCTGCATGGCGACGAAGTCAAAGTACTTATTACAGGGAAAAAAGCAGCGAAGCCCTCTATTACCACGGGCGCTGCAACAATGGAAACAACGGGTAAAATCACCGAAATCATTCTTCGAGCAAAGACCGAATTCACGGGCGTGCTCGGCGGATATCAAGGTAAATACTTCCTCAAGGCCTCTGACCCAAAATTCTACCCTACGATAGAGATCGATGCGGCTCATACCGGAGGCGCGGCCGTCGGCGAGCGCGTGTATGCCGCTATGGACGAATGGACTGACCCTAAGAAAAATCCAACGGGACGCGTCGTAAAAATGCTCGGTAAGCCAGGCGAACACGAAACCGAAATGCAGGCCATCGCACTTGAGCGTGGATTCACGGAAGCGTTTCCAGAAGGTGTGCTCGAAGATGCAAAGGCGATCGACAAGCGCGGTATTCGCGAGGAAGATCTGCGCGACCGCCGAGACTTCCGTAAAATAGTCACTTTCACTATCGACCCGTACGACGCAAAAGACTTCGACGACGCGATTTCGGTTGAGAAGCTCGCAAACGGCGATACGGAAATCGGCATCCATATTGCCGATGTCTCTCACTATGTCGAGCTCGGTACTGACCTCGACAAAGAAGCACTCGCTCGTGCAACGTCCGTGTATCTCGTCGATCGTACTATCCCCATGCTCCCCCGCGTGCTCTCCGACGACCTCTGTTCCCTGCTTCCCAATGTCGATCGTCTTACGATGAGCTGTGTTGTTACATTCGGAGCAGATGGCGAAGAGAAAGGTGCCTGGTTCGGTCCGACAGTAATCCATTCGGCGATGCGATTCACGTACGAATCGGCGCAGGAGGTTTTGGATGGAGCTCCGCATGAATTCCGCGAAGAAGTCATGGAGGCCGCGCGCATCGCGCGCGGCCTCGGCAAGAAGCGCACAGAAGATGGCGCGCTCGTGCTCGAACAAGAAGAAATCAAAGTCATCATCGACGAAAAAGGCACGCCGATCAAGATCGTCAAAAAAGTTCGCACCGAGAGTCACACACTCATCGAGGAACTCATGCTTCTTGCAAACCGCCGTATCGCAGAATTCCTCGAACGCGGCGGCAAAGCAAAGCCAGCAAGCTACCGCCATGGACACGACCCGCTCCGAGAAGATCCAAGTGAGACTGAGCATGCGGTAATCTACCGTACACACGATCAGCCTTCGCCAGAGAAAGCAGAGGATCTTGCGTTCTTCATGCGTTCTATAGGACACCCACTCACGCTTCGCAAAGATGGCTCTATCGATCCAAAAATGCTCCGAAAAACACTTGAGACGTTCCAGAATGGCGATCTTAAACAGACAGTACTCACCTTTGTGATCCGCTCAATGGCAAAAGCTGTCTATACAACAAAAAACATTGGACACTACGGACTGCAATTCCAGCACTATACGCATTTCACTTCCCCTATCCGCCGATACCCCGACCTCGTTATTCATCGCCTCGTGCGCTATGCTCTCGCCGGCAAACCAGCACCTGCATCCGCACGCAAAGTCTACGAACGTACGGCTCGTCTCTGCTCTATGGCTGAAGTGCGTGCCGCAGATGCAGAGCGTGAGAGCGTAAAGTTCAAGCTCACGCAATTTATGGCGACGAAAGTTGGCGAAACGATTACCGGCATGATTACCGGCGTCACTGAATGGGGTCTCTACGTGCGCGACAAGGAAACAACAGCTGAAGGTTTGGTCTCGCTCCGCACGATGGGAACCGAATCATTTACCCTCAATCCGAAACTTGCGACCCTAACTGGGGAAACCTCGAAACGAAGTTTCCGAATCGGTGATACAATACTCGTGAAGATAGTTCGCGCAGATGCGGAACGTCGTCAGATCGATTATGAAATCGTACAAGGATAAGCAACTCCTCTTCGGACTTCTTTTTCTCGGCATCGCGGCTGGTATTACCGGCCACGGGATTGAAGCTGCACGCACCGCTGTTTTTTCTTCGAGCGACAACACCAATCTCAATTCAGCGACAGCACTTCTTGCAACAAATGAAAACCTCGCAACCAAATCTCCTCCGCCACCAAATATAACGCTCGGATTCGCGGGCGACATCATGACCGACCGAGGAGTACGAAAACAGGTTCTTAAAAACCTCGGCGGCGATTACACAAAACTATTCACGAATGCTGAATTCCTGAAAGAGCCCGACATTATGTTCGCCAATCTTGAAGGCCCCGTAAGCGACAAAGGCGCCGACAAGCACAACCTCTACTCGTTCCACATGGCGCCAGCCACGATCCCCGCTCTCAAGAACGCCGGTATTGATATCGTATCCGTCGCAAACAACCACGCAGGAGACTGGGGCCGCGCAGCATTCGAAGATACACTTACTAGACTTAGCGCAGCCGGCATTCTTTCGTGCGGCGGCGGCATGAATAAAACTGAAGCTGCGACTCCAGCAGTCATAAGCCACGAAGGATTCACTGTCGGATATCTCTGTTTTTCAGATGTCGGCCCTGACGATCTCGCTGCCACTGAAACAAAGAGCGGAATCCTCCTTGCGAACGATCCTGAATTCGACACAATCATTCGCGAAGCAGCAACGCATGTCAACGCGCTTATCGTCTCGTTTCATTTCGGCGTTGAGTACCAAACCCACCACTCGCCTCGACAAGAACACCTCGCAACTCGCGCAATAGACGCAGGCGCAGTCATGGTGGTTGGAGGACACCCGCATGTACGTGAAGATATTGCCGAACACTACAATAGCGCACCCATTATCTACAGCCTCGGCAACTTCATCTTCGATCAAGGCTTCTCTGAAGCAACACTTCGCGGCGTCTACCTCACGGCAACTCTCTCCGGTAAAACTATATCCGACGTCACGCCACATACGACAGTGCTTGATTCAAATTTTGCCGTAAGTCTAGAACAATAAAAAAGAGCCCACATCTTTTTCAAGGCAGCGAAGCATGCGCAGAAAAAGATGTGGGCTTTTTTATTTTTCGAGACTCACTGCGAAATTTGAATCAAGCACTGTCGTATGTGGCGTGACGTCAGAGATGGTCTTACCAGAGAGGGTTGCCGTGAGGTATACGCCGCGGAGCGTTGCTTCAGAGAAGCCTTGATCGAAGATGAAGTTGCCGAGGCTGTAGATAATAGGGGCGCTATTGTAGTGTTCGGCAA
>CAIQBF010000104.1 GCA_903869975.1 uncultured bacterium
ACAAGATTACTTACAGTTAAATCATACGACGTACCTCCGGAGTCTCGAGTATAGAAAGCATTAGTAATAACACCAGTACTTGTAACCCCGCCGATAGTCGCCGTACCGCCGACAGTAATATTACCTCCCATAACCACGGCGATTGTTGCACTTCCGGGAGTAGCGTTGATAGCCTGCGCAGCAAAATTGTTATTGATAGAAAGGGCAACCCCGACACTATGCGTAACAGTAGCAGAAGTCGAGGGAGCAAACGTAAGGTTATACAGCGCATTCGTCAAAGCCCCGAGAGTGTTGTTGAACGTACCCGCGAAAAATGTCACCGCACTCGTAGATGTAATAGTAACCGTCGAGGTTCCTTGCGTAAAAGTGCCGCTGTTTGTAAAGAGCGTACCAGTCGTACCGTTGAGTGTGATCGAAGCTGCGCCGGTGACACTCAGTGCTCCGCCACTTTGAATGTTGATAGATTTCACCGCGACAACGTCGGTGTTGCCGAGCGTGATCGTGTGGCCGTTTGCGATCACGACATCATCGGCGGCAGTCGGTGCTCCACCGCCAGTACAGCCTGTCCATACGCCAGAACTTGCCGTCCACGCACCACTTGCAATAGAAGTACACGTAGCGTCGTTTGAAATCTGCCAGCGTCTGACTTCTTGGAAGATCGGCGTAGCGAGCGCGGGAACATCTCCATACTGATACACCTTGAGCGGACCAAGCAAGTAGAATTCCGGACTGATCGGTGGCGCCTTGAAATAGTAACCAATAGAATTACGCTCACCTGCGCGCAATGAAAGATTCCACGTGATGATTTTGCTGTCACCTACAATCTCGACGCTGTCATACTGATGCGCGATGGTCGGCTGCGAAATTTCAAATGAAGCGGGAACCGTTTCCGTGATCGTGCCCTCCCAGTTGCGACTGGCAACAATCTGCATGGAAGCCGGATACAAGTATGTTGGGTTGATACGGGTCGGACCTGCGCGCTGTATATCAAAAGAAATATTTTCCGGAGCCATTACTTGGAAAGAATCACGTACGGTACGCGGGCCGTTGACCGTAGTAGCAAGAAGTGTGACGTCGTAGGTACCGAGTGCCGTACCAAGCGGAACATTCGCATAATAGTCTGGGACAGAAATAAAGTTGTCCGGTCCACATGATGGCTCACGAATTACCGTACCATCGGCCGTTGTAAAATTCTGCACAAGACCATCGGGGTCAGTAATCGTGAGCGTCATGTCGGCGCTACACACTGTATGTCCTTCATCGTCGATCACACCCATCTGCACATAGGCAGTATCTCCAGGGCGGTAGATAGAACGGTCAACGTTGACCGCGAGTACTCCCCACGAAAAGTCCTGTTCGGAAACAATGTTCGCTTCAGCGGTATACAAGGTGACCCGAAGCGTGTATCGTCCCGGGCGAAACATATTGTGTGGCTGCTGTACTGAAACGCGATTCTCGATCACTCCATCCACATCTACTCGCTCGACTGTCGTCGCAATGGTGGTTTCAGCTCCAAGGCTATCCAAAACAACAGCCTCGATTTCAGAAGATTCAGCACCGCTTCCGCCAGCAAGACCGAGCATCGATTTCCCTATCGAAAGCGAGATTATTTTTTGAATTGTATTTTTAACGCTGAGATATCTTCGGCCAAACGTTCCTGGATTTTTTGAGGGAGTCGTATTTTTCAATGCAAGCGCAGAAGAAGCTCCTCCTTGTACAAAAGCGCCGAGAGCAGAAGAAATAGTCTCGCCTATTCCGTCGAGTACGGCAGGAGCATTTTCTGGAGAAAGAACTGGCGCAGTAAGTACGGCATCTTCGACGAGCGGAACAATCGTCGTGGGTTCAGGCACAACAATAGGCTCCGTCGAGACAACGGGCTCGATCACCTCGTCAGTCACCTCAACTGGCTCGGGAGTGGCCGTCAGAGTTTCTTCTGGTTGTGCAACATCAGCAAGCACACCGTATTCGTCTTTGAGAATCGTTGCTTTGTTATCGCGCACAAGTACGGCAAGATCGTCTACTGAAAGATTCGGATTTACAACAGAGAATGTCGGTGACTCGTCCAGAGTAAAGTGCTCCTTCTCCGCAGTGAGAATCGAAATAGACGGATCATCCACTTTTACCGTCGGTGCAAGGCTTGGTGTGTCTGAATCATACGCAACATCGATCTCCATCGCATCGAGATACACGGCAGGAATCTGACTCTCTGTCTCAAGGAAGAATAATCCGATCTCTAATTTGGAAAGATCGCTCCATGCGCTCATAGCCTCTCCTGAGATCGTAAAGCTCGCGCTCTGCCAGTTGGCGGCGCTAACGCTGCCGAGACTCGTCCACGTCTCACCATCGAGAGAGTACCGCACTTCAAGTACGTCGTTGGGCGATATAGACTGAGCAAGATCTGCGGTTGTTGCATCGATGACTGACGCGCCGAGCGATGAAGTATCGAAGATTGGTGCTGGTTCTGGTGTAGGTTCTGGTGCAGGTGCTGGTGCAGGTGCTGGCTCAGGTGCAGGTTCAGAGACTGGCTCAGGTGTCGGCTCAGTTGCGGGTACAGATTCAGGTACCGAGGAAGGCTCTTCACTTGGCACGGCAACAGGATCAGGATTTGCGAGCTCGATAGGTACGGCTCGTGGGATTGCGCGCGACGGAAGATCGAGTGAGGGATCATCTGTTGGAGTTTCCGCTGGGTCAGTGGCCGGCGGTGTTTCAGTATCGACTTCAGTTTCAGTATCAACGACCGTCTCAGTATCAACCTCTGTTTCCGTATTTACTGGAGGCTCAGTTGTGTCAGCAGGAGGTGTACTACCTGATGAGGACACTTCCCCATCATGCACGACCGTTCCGCTGTCAAACGACCAATGAATCTTCACTGAGAAATTTTTCGGCGTGGTTCCTCCAGGGATAGTCCCCGCGAATCCGGAACATTTTATATCCGAACGCGTGTCGCCAAGCATTGCAGAATTCTCCGCCGTAAACTGACTCGCTGAAGGGGCCTCGATCGGTATAGACGGCGCACCTACAGCGTTACTTGGGTTCTGCCAACCGCCGATACAAGTAGATGGATAGAAAATTGAGAGCGTAGCGAGGCTTTTGGGCGCGAGTGTAAGAGAGCTCGCAACGATAATCGCCACGAGTGAAATAAGGACTAAGCGAGTGTGCTTTCGAGTAAATCCCATAAGGATGCGTCCAACGGCGTGAGAGTCAGAAAAGAACCCTTGGACAAAAGGGTGGGATCGTTCACGGAGACTTCTCACAAACCTTTGCATACCTCTTTATTTTAGCAGGTTTTGCCTGCATATGTAAGCAATTTTGACTCTTTTTTGTGGACCGTACCGGACTTGAACCGGTCGCCTCACCCATGCCATGGGTGCGCTCTACCAGATGAGCTAACGGCCCTTAAAAACAGGCTCTAGTCTAGCATGATTGCACAAATTTAAAAATTCAGTTACAATGCTCCTGCAGTTTTTTGGGCCCTTAGCTCATTTGGTAGAGCACCTCATTTGCAATGAGGGGGTGACCGGTTCGATCCCGGTAGGGTCCACAAATAGATACAAAAAGAAAACGCACCAGTTGGTGCGTTTTCTTTTTGTATCTAGGGACTTTACTGACTATGAAGCTGGGCACACAACAGGATCTGCCGTCTCGTCCACAGCGGGATCAGTACGAGTATATGCGATGGATTGACCGCTGCTGTCAGAACACCACGAAGCGTCCAGTGTATTTGTAGCAGTTACCGCCCAACTCGTCGCCTCTTGTCCGCTTCCCGGATTAGGAGATGTAAAACATTCCGATGTATATCCTGCTGGCAAACCAGCAATCAAATTGAAGAGGCTCAAATTATCAGCATCGGCCGCAAACAAGCCATTGACCGTACCGGTAGTGATCCCGTTTATACAAGACTGTGGTGAGCTCGACAATGATGTTCCGTAATGTCCGTAGGTACTATAAAAAAGTTCGGACTGAGAACGCATACTTGAAATCTGTGCAAATACTTTTGCATCTTGCGCTTTCTGCCGAGCACTGCCAAGGCTCGTCAAGACGATCGTAGCGAGAATGCCGATTATAGCAATGACGACAAGAAGTTCGATGAGGGTAAAACCGCTGTTCTTATTTTTCATGCGTATAGTATATACCGCGCTATTTCGCTCTCGCAAGCTCGATAAGATGCTCGGCAAACTCACGGAACGAAACGCCGGTACTTGCGAGCGCATGATGGAGATCAGAAACAGGTCCGGTGTTCGGCATCGTTTCAACAGCGGTAACACATACTTTGCCTTTCGGAGTAACAATAGCTTCGAGGCGAGAATAGTGACCAAGGTGAAGCGCATTATGGATTTTCTTGGCAAGCTCTTGTATCTCTTCGCTTGCCGCATGAGTAACGCGAGCCTCTGGATCGTCGATATATCGCGCGGGAAAAGTATAGATCGGTTCTGCACGAAAACCGCGCACGGCGACAACACTCAACTCTCTCCCAAAAACTGCCTCCTCAACAGATACGGGGATACGAAGATCGAACATATCCGAAAGGACGAGCGTTAATTCATCGCGCGTAGCAGGACGCACTGCACCAGCCGCTCGTGCACGGGAAATCGGCTCGACGATCCACGGGGGAGAAAATTTCCGAGCAATAGTCGAGACAACAGTAGCTACAGTCTCATCACGATCGCCGTCTCCCCAACTTTCGATATACATTCCGCGTGGTGTTTCGATACCGACAGTGGCCAAACTTTCTTTTGAAAGTTTTTTGTTCATAGCAATGCTCGAAGCAAGCGGTCCACTACCAACATACGGAATGCCGAGCGATTCAAGCATCTGCTGAACTTTGCCATCTTCGCCATAAAAGCCGTGAAGTGCATTCCAAAGAACATCCACGCGATGGCGCAGCATGTCGTACGACACTGGCTTGCCACCAATATGCCAGACCCCGTCCGGATCAACGAATACATCTACCGGCTCGTACTTATCTCTCGGTAAGCTGCGCAAGACAAAAGCCCCGCTTCCAAGTGAGTCAGTATAGCGAGCACTTGTTCCTCCGCGCAAAACACCAATGCGAATCATGCGAATAGTATATCACCTCGAAGTTATGGGAGAAAATTCTTGTCGCGCTTATTCTTATGGAGACGAATACTAAAGCGATGCGCTTCGTTGTTTGCGAGCAAAATTTCTTTTTTGTATTTCTTTGCCATGTCCAAATCTCCGAGAATATCTTTCGGTTTATGGCGTTCGTCTTTGACGACAGACACAACAGGGATTTTGAGCTGATAGCGGTCGAGGACTTGTTTGGCCACACGAAGCTGAGCCTCGCCGCCGTCTGCGATGACGAGGTCCGGCATTCCCCACTCTGTGTGCCGCAGACGGCGGCTAAGAACTTCCTCAAGCGCCCCGGTATCATTGGCCTTCGTGAACCCCCGAATATTAAAAGTGCGGTATTCTTTTTTACTTACCTCGCCATCTTCCAATACTGTCATGACGCCCACCATATTTTGCCCACCAAGGTGCGCTACGTCATATGCTTCCATACGGAAGCCAGCCTTCTCGCGACGCACGGCCGGATCGCCCTTCAAGAGAGCGATGTCATTGATATGCCCGAGAGCAAAAAGCTGATTACGGATATGCGACGCTTCCTCAAAATGCTGCTCCTTGGCTGCCGACTTCATTTCACGTTCGAGCTCCTTGATGATTATTTTCTTCTTGCCTTGGAAGAAATATTTCAGGTTTCGAATACTGCGTTTGTATGCCGCCATTTTCTCATCACCCGAAACGTCGGGAGTAAGGCCAAGCTGGCGATAGAATTCATAGTTGTCGCGCTTCGCAGAGCTTGCATCCACAAACGGAAAAATCCGCCGCACGATCTTGAGCGCTTCTTTGAGCTGCATACCGTTTACAAAAGGGCCATACCATTCATCGATCCGGACACCCGAGAGTGTAACCATGGATTTGAAATCGATATTCTTTCCGCGCTCCACAAGCAGCTTCGGACATTCCTCGTCTGTGATACAGACATAGTTCCAGCTCTTATCGTCTTTCTCTTTCGTGTTGTAGTAGGGCTGATGCTTTTTGATGAGATTCGCTTCGAGAATAAGCGCTTCGAGCACAGAATCGGTTTCCTCGTACGTGACACTGTCTGCCTTGAACACCATGTCTACAATGAGCGGCCCGCGCGTCGCAATAAGGTCTTTCGCAAAATAGCTCTTGGTACGATCGCGAAGAGAAGTCGCCTTGCCGATATACAGAATGTCTCCGCTCGCTCCACCAATAATTTCTGCTTCGCCTTTTTCTGCAATCTCTCCTGAAATTTTGCCCAACGCTTTTGCGGCTTCCAATGATGCATCGGCTAATTTTTTCATGTATTTTTGAGCATTATCAGCATTGCTCATTAAAAG
>CAIQBF010000105.1 GCA_903869975.1 uncultured bacterium
AAACAAACAAAAGAAGATCTTGCACAGGAGCTTATTTCCATGGGGTATGCCAAAGAAGCTATATTCTCTCCGAAAGATTCCATTCCTACGGAAGAGGATATCAAGAAGATTCCTGAAAGTATTCGGCCGTTTGTCGAGCGCATGGTTTCGTTTTATAAATCTCCATTGTTGATTGATGGTATCGATGAGCGAGTAACCAACCACGAGCGGGAAGTCATTTTCGCTCTATTGCAGGAGCAAGACCCTGAGCTTGCGGCTCTGTACAAAGAGGGTAACAAGCTTCATGCGAGCAGCGTTGTCCAGCCGCCTTTTTTGATGCGCACACTGAACCGAATGTATCCTTTGCCAGCAGATATTCTTGAGAAAGTCGAAAAAATCCGTAAAGAGATCAATGGTACGGACACTGAGTCCTTTAGCCCTCTTCGGTATAAAGCTGAATTGAGCACACCTGAAAAAATCAGTATTACGAAAGAAGTGGACAGTCTTGTGCTTGATGTTGTCGCCGCTTTATCGAAAGAAAATGTGTAGGAGGGGTCTCTTTTGCGTCCGTGATACAATCAATTCGTGAACAATTCTCATTTATTTGAATCAGCCTACGCCTCCTTGAACGCTGCCCAGAAAGCGGCGGTGGACGCTATCGAGGGTCCGGTGATGGTGGTTGCAGGACCGGGCACAGGAAAGACACAGGTGCTTGCGCTGCGTATCGCGAATATACTAACGAAGACCGATACTAAGGCTTCTGGAGTGTTGTGTCTTACATTCACAAATGCAGGCGTTCGCGCGATGCGCGAACGCCTAGCGCGGATCATTGGCGCTACTGCAGCTGAGGTGTATATTGCTACCTTCCATCGTTTTGCCATCGGTATCATAGAAAAAAATTTTTCGTTCCTCGGATTTACCGCCAAGCCAGAATTGCTTGCTGATACGGAAGCGGTTGCGCTCGTAGATGAGATTCTCGAGTCTCGCGAGTGGGAACATATTCGTCCCCGCGGCGATGTCTCGCGATACTTCAGCGATCTTAAGTCTCTTGTGTCGCTCCTTAAGCGTGAGAATCTGACGCCAGACATGTTCCTCGTCGAGGTGGATGCAGAGATCGCTCGCATCAAAGACAATCCTGAAAATATTTCGTCTCGCGGCGCACGCAAAGGAGAGCTCAAAATGGAAGCGCTCAAAGAGATTGAAAGCCTCTCTCGCACACGCGAAGTCGTCGAGTTCTATACCGAATACGAAAAGCTTAAGCGCGATCGTGGCCTCATGGACTACGACGACGTGCTCGCATATGCCGTAGAACTCACGCGTATGAGCGAAGATGTCCGTGCGGATATTCGCGAAGCATATTTGTACGTGCTAGTGGATGAGCATCAGGATTCAAGCGGCGTGCAGAATGCCTTTCTTGAAGCCGTATGGGGCGATGTCATTGATCCGCCCAATATTTTCGTAGTGGGGGATGACCGCCAGCTTATCTACGGATTTGGTGGCGCGAGTATCGAGCATTTTACACAATTCCGCACGCGTTTCGGCGCGGCTCGAGAGATTACGCTCACGGACAATTACCGCTCTACACAGACCATCCTCGACGCCGCGGATGCGCTCTTGAAAAGTACACTTGCGACGGGCCCGCTCAAAGCGCAGAAAAAGGATTCAAAGAAACCTGGCGAAAAAATTTCCATACTTGAATGCGCCTATCCGCGCGACGAGATTATTCTCGCCGCGCTCGATATCAAGCGCCGAATCGCGAATGGCGCCCTGCCTGAAGAGTGCGCCATTCTCGTACCGAAGAATCATCATGTTCGGAGTGCTGTCGGGGTGCTGCAAGACCAAGGCATTCCGGTTGCGGCCCAAGGCACGGTTTCTTTTTTCTCCGCGCCTGAAACACTGACCATCCGCCGCATTCTCCAGGCACTCTCAGACCCGTATGATCCGGTGCCGCTTGCCGCTCTCTTGCTTGATCCATCTATCGGAATTCCGCCGCTTATAGCTCACAAATTTTTGCGCGAAAACGGCACCCGCAAGCTCTTCCTCGAGACGCTCGTGTCATACGGCGCGTCACGCCTTCCGACCGACCCGATCGCTCGTCTCGGAGGCTTGCTTGCAGATTTTCTTGAATGCACGGGCACACTCGGCCTTCATGGCCTCGTGCAGAAGATAGGGGAGGAACTTTTTTTCAAAAATCCAAAGAGTCACGAGACGCTCATCCGAGAGGTTGAGATTATTCGCACCTTCATACATCTCTTGAGTGCGCAGATGGAAAAGGCACCGCACCTCACACTTGCAGATTTCCTTGCGTATCTCAACCGCCTCGAAGACTATGGCCATGAGATTCCGCTCGCTGTTTTCTCGGCCGATGCTGGGGTCCGCGTGCTTACGCTCCATGGTTCCAAAGGTCTTGAATTCGCGCATGTATACGTAGCGCATCTCGACGATGCTTCACTCATGCGCGGAAAGCGCCTTGGCTTCACGCTACCTGAGCGCATCGACGCCATGATCGAACAGAAGAACGAGCTCGTCGCCCGCCGTGAGCTCTATGTGGCTATTACCCGCGCAAAAGAAACCTGTGCACTTTCATATCCGCGCCAGTCATACACCGGAGCTTCTCTTGAGCCCGCTCGCATTCTCGCCGATTTGCCCGACGATCTCGTCGAGCGAAAAACGCTCGCTGAAACGGAATCCGCCGTTCTTGATAGCGACCCCCAAATATATGTCGCACGCGCTCCTCAAAAATCCGGCGCAAGTCTCATCGAACTCGCAAGCGTCGTAGCGGAAGAATATTCGAAGCTCAATGTCTCCGTCACTCTTCTAAACAATTTCTTCGAGTGTCCATGGAAATGGTATTTCCGTAATCTTTTGCAGCTTCCTGAGCCTAAGACTGAGAGTCTTCTACTTGGTTCTGTTGTACATACGGGTATTGAATACATTCTCAAGCATAGAGAGGATATCGACCGCGCTGAGCTTGCTGCCGTTCTTTCCGAATGTCTCTCTCGTGAATATGTGCGCGGAGAAAAGCTTGTCTCGCGCACACTTCGCGAAGCCTCGAAAATTCTCGAGAATTTCGAGAAGGCCTATCTCCCGAATATTTCAGAGACGGCAACGTCTGAACGTTCCGTGATCTACCGTGACCCAGCTCGTCCGCACCTTACCTGCTATGGAAAGATAGACATGACCGAGCGCGAGGAGGATAGAATTGTCGTAGTGAGCGATTTCAAGACCGGCAGCGCAAAATCGAAAAGCGTAGTTGAAAAGCGCGACGACGAAGGCCGCATGAGCGGACTCCTGCGTCAGCTCGCCATGTATTCGTACCTCATTGAGAACGCAGAGAAAGGTACGATGGTCAGCGTCTCGAAGCTGCTCTTCATAGAAACCAACCCCGGCGAAAAAGACGCCGTCTACGCCACAAGCATCGGAGCAGACGAGATGGCCAGCCTCAAGAAAGACATAGCAGATTATGATCAGCTTGTCGGAGGCGGG
>CAIQBF010000106.1 GCA_903869975.1 uncultured bacterium
GAAGAAATATTGAAGCGCATGAAAAAGAACACGCGCTACTCTATCCGTCACGCAGAAGAAAAAGGTGTGACCGTACAGGAGATGAATAGCGCTGAAGGATTTAAGATTTTTTCTGATCTGTACTTTTCGACCGCGAATCGGCAGCAGTACCACGGCCATACGCGAAAATATCATGAGACGATTTGGAAGACACTCTCCGAGGCGGGCATCGCCCGCCTCTACGTCGCTTTTTATGAAGGCCGCCCGCAAGCTGCCTTTGAAATATTTTTCTGGCATGATCGTGCCTACTATCCATACAGCGGCAGTGCTTCGACCGATCGCAGTATTCCTTCGACGCAGTATCTTATGTGGCATGTTATTCGTGCCGCAAAAGAACACGGAGCAAAAACTCTCGATCTCTGGGGTAGCTTGCCTGAGGTGTATGACAAGAAGCATCCGTGGGCTGGATTCACTCTCTTCAAGAGCGGGTTCGGCACGCGTTTTGTACACATGACGCCGAGCCATGACCAAGTCGTCATGCCCGTACTCTATCTTCTGTACTCCATAGCCTACAAAATACGCAGTCTTATTTGGAAAGGTGGCGGCCTCTAGAATGTCTCAAAAACCCTTTAATATAAAGCCTTTTTGACAATGTGGCGCTTTTTTCATATACTAGAGCGTCCGTAAAAAGCCCCTCGCGCAGCTGTCCTGCCCGACGGGCTTTCGATTGATTGACCTTTACGAAGCACATTAACCGTGCAGGTCGCTATGGCCTGCCATCGTCCGAAAGGACTCCGAATTTATGCAAAACCAGAGTTACATTACGAGCGAAAAGAAGATCGAACTTGAAAAAGAGCTCGTCACGCTCCAGACCACAAAACGCAAAGAAATCCTTGAGGCCCTTGAGTTTGCCAAATCACTTGGCGATCTTTCCGAAAATGCTGAATACCACCAGGCTCGCGAAGAACAGGGAAAGCTCGAAGAACGCATTTCCGCTATCGAAGAGACTCTTCGTGTCTCGCTTGTCATCAAGAAGCATCACTCTACAACGGTAGAAGTCGGATCGACTGTTACCGTTCAGAAAGAAGGCGACAAAAACAAGCAGACATTTCAGATTGTGGGCTCAGAAGAGGCGGATTTCGCTACTGGCCGCATCTCAAACAATTCTCCGCTTGGCATGGCGCTTCGCGGCAAGAAACCTGGCGACAAAGCCACGCTCAAAACACCAAAAGGCGAGACCGTGTACAAAGTCATCGGTATCGAATAAGAGAAACGTTCCCTCAAAAAGCACCCTTTCAAATATGGGTGCTTTTTGCTACACTTTCGCTCATATGGCATCAATAGAAGAACTTCGCGCAACGCACATCGAAAAACTCAATGTTTTGAAAGCTGCCGGCATGAACCCGTATCCAGCCAAGGTGCACCGCGATTACTCTGTCGAGTATGTACGTGATGCGTTTACTTCGCTTGAATCAGAGGGGGAATCGTACTCTATTGCCGGACGCATCATGGCTATCCGCGGACAAGGAGCGATCCTTTTCGTCGTGCTTGAGGACGGCACTGGACGCTTCCAGTGTGTATTCAAGAAAGACACAATGGAAGACAAGCTTTTTACGCTCTTTAGCGACGCTGTAGATATTGGCGACTTCGTTTCGGTGACGGGTACTTTCTTTACGACTGAGCGTGGTGAAAAATCTTTGCTTGCGACGAGCTGGCAGATGGCTACAAAGTCGATTCTTCCACTACCAGAAAAATGGCACGGTATTACCGATCCTGATGAGCGCTTCCGCAAACGCTATCTGGATATCGTCATGAATCCAGAACTTCGCCAGATGTTTGAAAAGAAAGCGGCATTCTGGAAAGCGACTCGCAACTTCATGCTTGATCGCGGATTCCTCGAAGTAGAGACGCCGACACTTGAGCTCACAACCGGTGGCGCCGAAGCAAACCCATTCAAGACGCATCACAAAGATTTCGATGTTGCGGTCTTCCTCCGTATATCTATCGGCGAGCTCTGGCAGAAACGCCTCATGGCCGCTGGGTTTCCAAAAACATTCGAAGTTGGACGTGCATACCGCAACGAGGGTACGAGTCCGGAGCACCTACAAGAATTCACCAACATGGAATTCTACTGGGCATACGCTGACTACAAAGACGGCATGAAAATCTGTCAGCAGTTGTACCAGCACGTCGCTATGGAAGTATTCGGCAAGACCGAATTCACGACGCGTGGACACACTTTTGACCTCGCGGGTGAATGGCCAGTCGTAGACTATGTAGACGAAATCGAGAAGCAGACTGGCGTCAACGTGCTCACTGCACAAGACGGCGAAATGAAGGCGAAGCTCGACGAGCTCAAGGTCAAGTATGACGGTACGAACCGTGAACGTCTCACGGATACGCTCTGGAAATACTGCCGCAAAAATATTGCTGGACCCGCTTTTCTCGTGCATCATCCAAAACTCGTATCTCCGCTTGCCAAGGAATCGGTTGAGCGTCCAGGTACTGTCGAACGCTTTCAGATACTGCTTGCCGGATCAGAAGTAGGAAATGGATTTTCAGAATTGAACGATCCTGTCGATCAGCGTGCACGCTTCGAGCTTCAGCAGAAACTCATCGAGAGTGGCGACGAGGAAGCCATGATGCCTGAATGGGAATTTGTGGATATGCTCGAACACGGCATGCCGCCAACCTGCGGATTCGGATTCGGCGAGCGCCTATTCGCGTTCTTCGTAGACAAGCCAATCCGCGAGACACAGCTCTTTCCGCTCATGCGTCCAAAAGGCGAGCATGCGGGAGAAGGAAAGTCCGGCAAGAACAAGAAGGACGCCAAGGAAACCATGGTTGCTGTTGCGCTCGTAAACAAAGGTGCTGCGCTCGCACCATGGCAGGAAATGAATACCGTGAGTCACCTCAACGCGGCGTTTGGCGCACGCATGGGTCGCGGACTTTTTACAAAAGATACCGTCGCCACAAAAGATGGCAAGAACATCAAACTTAATATCAAGAATGCAATTGTCATCAAGACCGCAGACGACAGCCGCGCACTTTTTGCGCTCGCAAACGAGGCAGCTGCAGCAGGTCTTGAAGTAGATTACTTCACTCGCGAAATGCTCGAAACCACCAATGACAAAAAAGTCGCAGAAATGACGGCGACCAAGAACGCAGACGAAGTGGAGTATCTTGGTGTGTTGGTCTATGGAGGCAAAAAGAGCGTGGATGAACTAACAGAAAAATTTGCTCGATTTTCGTAACAGGTCTTATTTAAGGTTCATATAATAAAACTTCCAGATTTTTTTAATCTGGAAGTTTTTTTGTTGGAGGTTGATCGGGGTCGAATGTTGTGTTGTCTCGCATGTTAAGG
This sequence comes from uncultured bacterium, assembly GCA_903869975.1. GTDB lineage: Bacteria > Patescibacteriota > Minisyncoccia > Phycocordibacterales > UBA9973 > CAITQP01. The sequence continues at coordinate 3,344 of CAIQBF010000106.1, forward strand.
GGGCAGCCTGCATCGAAATCTGCATATAATATTCCTCCCTCGATTGTGTCGGGGACTAGGCCGGTTGTTTCGGGAACGGTTGCTCCCCAAAACCAAGGCCGGGGTGTTTCTGGATTAGAGACACCAACGATTTGTGCATACGTCATCATAAAGAAAAATTTAAATGTTAGTTAAGGAGAATCATACAACAGAAAAGCAATACCCGTCAAAGTTTCCCCTCGTGAGTTATCCACCTTTTTGCTAGGTAAAGTGGGACAAAGTGGAGTAAAATACTAAGCAAGTGGGGAATTGTGGGAGAAGAAAAAACATATGCTAATCGGCGAATACATACACAGCATCGACGAAAAAAACCGGGTATCGCTTCCGGTGAAGTTTAAGACCGAGCTTGGCAAGAAGATCGTGCTCGCGCCGGGTCTCGACAACTCGATCTTCATGTTCAGTCTCAGTGAGTGGGAAAAGATCTCGAGCAAGCTCGCAGATAATTCGATGCTCCAGGCAGACAATCGAAGTTTCAACCGCTTCATGTTTGGTGGAGCTCAGGAGGTAGAAGTAGACAGTGCTGGGCGCATTCTCATTCCCGATTTTTTGAAGCTTCGCACGAAGCTCTCTGGTAAGGTCGCCATCATCGGCGTTCAGAACCGGGCAGAAATCTGGAATGAGAGGGCGTGGGCAAAGTATAAGGCAGGTGTCGAAGAGCAGGCAGATACTCTCGCAGAAAAGCTCGGCAGCGTCGGAGCCCTATAAAATATATGCATCACGTCCCTGTACTTTTGAAAGAGACTATCGATGGACTTCAGCTTGTGGCGGGAGCGACTGTTGTCGATGCCACGCTTGGCGCAGGAGGACACTCGAGCGAGATCGTACGCAGGTTCGGAAAGACTGTCCGCGTTGTCGGATTCGATCTCGACAGCGGCGCTCTTGCGATCGCGAGTGCTGCACTCAAGGAGCTTGGTGCCGACTTTCTTCCTGTACATGCAAACTTTCGCACAATGCTCGCTTCATGCGAGGCACAGGGAATTACGGAAGTCGATGCTGTCTTGTTTGATCTCGGTATCTCCTCTATGGAGATCGGCGAATCAGGAAGAGGATTCTCCTTCAAGTACGACGAGCCGCTCCTCATGACTCTTACGAATCCGATCACCGAGGACACGCTCACGGCTCGCGAAGTAGTGAACAGCATGTCAGAGAAGGAGCTCGCCGACATTATCTATCAATACGGAGAAGAGCGGTACAGCCGCCAGATCGCGAAAGTGATATCGGTCGTACGCCGGAGAGAGAAGATCACCTCAAGCCTCCAGCTAGCCGAGATCGTCGCGGATTCGGTACCGGCAAGCTATCGGAACGGACGCATCAATCCAGCCACCAAGACGTTCCAAGCACTCCGCATGTATGTCAACGATGAGCTCGGCGCAGCGGAAGAGGGAATCAGAGCCGCATGGCAGATGCTCAAACCAGGAGGACGCCTCGCAGTCATCACCTTCCACAGTCTCGAAGATCGGCTCGTCAAAAATCTCTTCAAAGAAATTACAAAAGAACAGGGAACCATCATTACCAAGAAGCCGATACCGCCTACACGCACAGAAATTATTGCCAACCCACGGTCGCGGAGCGCAAAACTAAGAATCATCCAAAAAAATGAAAAATAACATGACAAAAATCCAAGCATTGGCGAACCCAAAACAGAGCAACATCAGAATGATCGTGCTCGTGGGTCTTTCAGTTCTCGCGCTCGTAGTGAGCATGTACGTGTATTTCGTTGGACGGATCGTATTCGATGTTGTTGGCCGCCGTACCGCAGAAGCAAGTATCAAGTCGTACAAGAGCTCTATCAGCTCGCTCGCGGTCAATTACCTCGACAAAGTCAAAAGTCTTGATATAACACAGGCTGCAGCTGTCGGTTTGACCGAGTCGCGTGATACTCTGTATGCAAGCCGTCCGGCAGCAGCTGCAACGGTAGGTATGGCGCATGAGCTCTAATTCTTCCAATAGTACTAGTCACCAGCGGATCATTATTGTGCTCTCCGCTATCGGTTTTCTTGCCCTCTTGATTATCGGCAAGCTTTTTTCGCTGCAGGTTATTCATGGAGACGATTTCGCGCGCCGTGCTGATCGCCAGTACGCACCGTCCTCGACGGCTGCGTTTGATCGGGGCAAAATATACGCGACAGCAAAAGATGGCAGCCACGTAGAGCTTGCAAGTGTTTCGCAAGGATTCAAGCTTGCTATCGTACCGAATGACCTCGCCGACAAAGAGGCGGTATATACTGCGATCAACAAAATCCTTCCGCTTGATCACGATTCATTTATCGCTCGCGCAAGCAAAACCAACGATCCCTACGAAGAGATTGCAACACGTA
>CAIQBF010000107.1 GCA_903869975.1 uncultured bacterium
ATACTCCTCTAATACCGTTTCATTCTTTAAAAAATGCTGACCATTATCAATCTGGAAAAAAATAACTTCGACATCACTCCCTACTCCACGAGGCATTTGAGCGACACCGTTAGGGTAATTATTGGAGAACTTTATACCTGAGGCCTTTACTGCCTCCTCGGGGGATACTGAACGATCTACGTTTTTTACAAAACGAACAATAATAGGACTCCCTTGTTCAACATATTTTTGCACGACGAGAAATAATTCTTTTGCAAGTGCTTCTCCATTATTAATGAGCGTATTCCCGACAAATTCAGACGGAAGCTCATTTTGTTTATCCAATAAATGATTTTCTAAAATCGAACTGATACTAGAAATCTGTATCAGATTAATCGGTACAAGCTGAGGGATAATCTTCGACATAAACCAACATTAAATTGTTACGAACAATAGCGTTCTTATTTAGAAGATACCCTATCTTTACAGTATGTCAAGGATCCGCAACCGTATGGTAGTTCGTCCTGCAAAATATGACTTCTCGAGTGTAGCGACAAGGTCGATGCGCGCACCCTCGCTCGCCTTCTTGGTGAAAGTATCTCCGTCTGCAAAAAACGACATAGCGGTTCGCTCGAGCTGCATGTCGTCCGTGACGATAATTTCAAGATGGTTTTTTTCCTTACCAAACTGTTTGGTCTTTTTGATCGTTACATTTTTGAAAAGGAACAGCGGTTTTGGATTGCCGAGACCGAATGGCGCGAGCCGGTTTATCATCGTAGTTGTATTGTCATTCACATCGGAAAGCGAAAGTGTCGCGTCTATGACAGCGCCCGTAGTTACGAGATCTTTTTTGAGCGTATCAAAAAGTGCACAGAGCTTTTCCTCGAGGTGATACACCGAATCTTGAGCGACAGAAAATCCGCCCGCGAGTTCGTGCCCGCCGAATTCGAGAAAGTGTTCGCGTGCAGCCGTCATGAGATCCACAACGTTTACCGCGCCGTTTGAGCGGCACGAACCTTTCACCAGGAGCGGCTCCCCTGGCTTCACTTCCCCGATACCCTCCCTGCCCCACACAAAAACTGGCCGATTGTACTCGTCCATAATCTTACCTGCCACAATACCCACGACTCCCACACGCCACTCGGGGTTGCCGATAACGATGATGGGGCCGAGTTCGCGCTCGGAGAGTTTCGCTTTTACATCCTTCATAATGCGCGCCACGATCTGCTTGCGCTCGTCGTTGATCTTCGTAAGGTGATCCGCAACCGTGCCCGCTTTCAGAGAATCACGTTCACTCAAGAGCTCAAACGCTCGCATCGGCGAATCCATGCGCGAGGCAGCATTAAGCCGAGGCGTCACCATAAAGGTAATATCGTCTTCCATAATCGTGCGCTGGTCGATACTGAGCTTCCGCAAAAGCTGCATGATGCCAGGGCGAGGAGATTTGCGAAAGACCTGCATACCAAACGATGCGATCGCTCTATTCTCGCCCGTGAGCGGAACCATATCTGAAAGAGTAGCCAGGCCAGCCATGTCGAGGAGCCACTTCTCCCATCCCGCGCCAACCTTGAATTCCTCACCATATTTTGAGAGAAAAGCTTGAACAAATTTAAACATGACGCCTGAACCACAGAGCATCGGATCTGGGTACGCACTTTCGGTATCGGCCCCGATCTTAGGATTCACGACGGCAAAGGCCGCAGGCAGTGTGGCATGCGGCAAATGATGATCCGTTACTATCACATCCACACCGTGCTCCTGTGCAAAAGCAATGTCTTCATGATTGGTCGTACCAAGGTCGATAGTTATGATGAGCTTCACGTCGTCCGTAATAAATTGCTCCACTGCTGGGCGGTTGAGTCCGTAGCCTTCCGTATGACGATCAGGAATATATACGACAAAATTCTCATACCCTATTTTCTTCAAGAGGTCGTGTAAAATCACTGCACCCGGAATTCCATCGCAGTCATAATCGGCGTAGACAACAATCTTTTCTTCTTTTTTGATAGCCTCATACACGCGCACAACGGCACGCTCCATATCGTGCATCAAAAATGGATTATGCAGATGATTCTCATAGCTTGGCTTGAGGTACCGCGCAGCTGCCTCCTCTGTCGTATACCCCCGATTCACAAGCAGTTTTACCAGGAGCGGCGAGTGCGTTGTGAGCGAATGAGCGCCCTTGGCGGGCTCCCGGGCATGAGTAAAAAGTCTTTGCATACAGGCGGTATTCTAGCACGCACACCTCTGTGCTAGACTACAGGACATATGAAGGACACGAACTGCCTATTTTGCAAAATCGCTACCGGAGAGATCCCTTGCGATAAAGTGTACGAGGACGCGGATACGCTCGCTTTTTTGGATATACACCCCGTTAATCCAGGCCACACACTTGTGATCCCAAAAGAACATTGCCAAAATGTTTTCGAGACTCCTGAGGAAATCTGGAACAAGGTGATGCAGAGCGTACAAAAAGTCGCCCAGGCAATTCGTACTGGACTACCTACAGAAGATCTGAACATTGCCATGAACAACGGCACCTACGCAGGCCAAGTCGTATTCCACGCCCACGTACACATCATGCCCCGCCACGCAGGCGACGGCTTTGAACTCTGGCACGGCAAAATGTATGCGGAAGGCGAAGCAAGCGTTATCGCAGAAAAAATAAAAAAGGCTTTCTGAGAAGGCCTCTCGCAGGACCCGCAGGGGTCCGAGAGGCGCCGTTCGCGGGCACGCGAAACGGCGTTGCCTTTCAGAAAGCCTTTTTAATTTTGTCTGCGATTCTACTTTAATGCAGTAATTCCCGGCAATGTCCCCTTCGAAAGAAACTCGAGTGTAGCTCCTCCGCCAGTCGATACAAAACTGAATTTATCCGCAAGCTTCTTCTTCTCAACAAGCACGGAAGTGTCTCCGCCGCCGATAATAGTTTCAGCTTTTGCATTCGCAAGAAGCTTCAAAAGAGCCTCAGTAGCCTTGGTGTATCCTCCTTCGTAGTATCCCATCGGGCCATTCCAGAGAATGAGTTTCGCTTTTGCGATTACCGGAGCAAGTGCTTCAATTGCAGGTAGTCCGATATCCAAAATAGAATCTTCTTTCGTGACGCTTGCAAGAGGAACCGTTTTTGCTTTCTTCTCCTTACCTGAAACCACTACCATATCAGGAATGATTAACTTCTGATTTTTTATCATGGCTTTCAAATTCGGAAGGTTCTCATCGGTCTTAGATTTTCCAACCTCAAACCCTTCAGCCTTAAAAAAATTGTTGGCAAGGATACCTCCGATAAACACACTGTCAGCTTCAGCGAGATATTTCTTGAGAAGCGGAATCTTGGTCTCCGCCTTTCCGCCGCCAAGAATAAAGAGGAATGGGCGCTTCGGCTTCAAAACGCGAGATAGTTCTTTGACCTCGCGTTCAAACTGAAGTCCTGCATATGAAGGCAGGAGTTTCGCAACACCAACAATCGACGCATCTGCGCGGTGAGAAACAGGGAATGCCTCGTTTACATACGCATCACCGTACGATGCAAGAATGCGTGCAAACGCTTTGTCGCCTTCTTTTTCCCCTGGATTGCTTCGAAGATTCTCAAGCATGAGAACGTCGCCATTCTTCATATCCTCAAGAGCATCCGCAACCTTCACTCCTACGATGTCGTCAACGAAACGAACTGGAATATGCTTTTTGAGTGCGGAGTATACCGGCTTGAGAGACTCTTTAGGATCACGGCCGATGTGTGAAATGATCACGACGCGCGCACCCTTCTTCTGAAGAAGCGCGATGGTCGGAAGCGCAACTCGAATACGCGTCGCATCTAAGATCTTTCCGTTTACGATAGGCACATTGAAATCAGTGCGCACGAGCACATACTTTCCCTTACAGTCCTTGAGTGATTTAACGGAGATCATTGGAATCTTTGAGATTATTAGCGGTTTGTAATATGGCAACGAATTTCTTGGGCGTGAGACTCGCGCGTCCGGGCAAGAGCCCATCCGCCTTACCTCCGACCAAAAATCCAACGGCGTTCTTCTCGTCCACCGATCCTCCGTAGAGAATGCGGACTTTCTCCGCGGCGACTGCCCCAAAAATATCGGCAAGTACTTTTCGAATATATATCATCATCTCCTGACAATCCTCCGGTGTAGCATCACGACGATTCTCGGTCGACGAAAGTGCCCAGACTGGTTCATATGCAATAACAAGTCTCGACAAAGCGGATTTTGGAATACCCGCAAGGCATTCTTCGATCTGCGTCTTCACGACGCTAAGATACCACATGGTTGTATCGCGCTCAGTCTCCCCTACGCAGATAATCGGCGTCATCTTGTTGGCAAGCACAAGCTCTACCTTTTTGTTTACAATAGCATTTGTCTCACCAAGAGATCGGCGCTCCGAATGACCAACAATGACGTACCGAATCTTCATCGGCGCAATCATACCCGCAGAAACTTCCCCGGTAAAAGCACCCTCTTTTGCAGAAGAAATATTCTGCGCAGCGAGACCAAATCCAAGAGAAACCGACTTCGCAAGCTCAGGAAGATACACAAAAGGAGCGGCGACTGCAGCGTCGATATTTTTGAATTTTGAAGCCTCTTTTTTAATACTGAGGAAATTCGTCCGGGCATCGCGCAGGCTTTTTGGGTTCATCTTCCAATTGCCGACAATGAGTTTTTTCATAGACATGCGCCGATTATATCACGACCACGCTATCTCGTCTGCGCCCACGAGCGTATGGAGAAATCACCAAGTGTCCCGTTCCCCACGCGAATCGTAGCGCGGTGCTGGCTATTTTGGACATTCCCCGTTGAAACGATCTCCTCCGTCGTGCTGTCATAAAAATCAATGGTTGCGACAGCGGTAGCCGCGCCAATAGAGAGCGTCGAACCAGAAGACGGGAGCATATTCTTATACCTATAATAGAGGTCTTCCCCGGCCGATTCAGCCATAAAATAGCTCGCATGCGAAGCGAATGCCTGATTTGCCGTATGAAACTCTCGAGCGGACGGGCCTGTAAGGCCAAGTACTACAAGGACTGAGGCCGCAATAAAGAAAATAACCGAGATCATCATCGCAGCACCTCGCTCAGCGTTTCGAGAATATATACCTGTTTTTTTGAATATATGTTTCATACAGATTATGGGTGAGCGTAGCTTCCACGAAGCGCAGCAGTCTCAGAAACGGAAACAGTACGTCCGCTCGGTGAACGGAGAGATCGCACTGTCATCTCAACACGAACCGCACTTCCGGCTGTGGTTGTGATGGTACGGAAAACGAGAGACGTTACCGCAATCCTGCCTCCCGTAAGATCTCGCGGTTCAGTGTCCGTACTGTCAGCTATTTGGAGTACTCCGCCACTCAGTGCAAACGTAACTGTTTTCGGTGAGCCGCTACCGTCGAGCGCATTGAGTACCAGTGTTCCAGGCGTCATATCAAGCACGCTTGATCCACCATCAATACTCTCAGCATTACGAAATTCACGAACCATACGCTCAGTAGCAACATGGACAGCATCGAGCAGGTCGTCGTTCACTCGAACTTCAGTGTATGCGCGTGACAAGCCAGCAAGAGCACCGACGAGTACCGTAGAGAGCGTTATAAAAAGCGCCATATATACCACCATCTCCACGAGTGAGTACCCCCCCGCCATTTTGCGCCCCCGTTTTTTTGTATGCAAAAATGAAACCATGGATTATATAAAAATGTTCATGAGATAGAACGAAAGCGACCGAGAGATATCACGTCCATCGCTCGTCGTCCATGTTACATGAGCGGTGATACGCTTTGCATCCGCATCAGGACTACCGCTCGGAGAAATCTCCCCCGACCCTGCTTCACGGAGTACTTCTTCTACTGTAATCGAACGCGTATACATCCCAACCACTCCATCACTCGAACTCGTCGAAAGCAACCAGGTGTTGGTACTCGAATCAAAAGTTGGATAGTAGGTCGTAGCCGGATCAAGCGCAGCAATATCTGCCCACGAATCATCCCGTACGACGCGCACCGCTTCAGCCGCCTCCTCAAGCACGGTCGAAGCGACATAGGTGTCGAGCGAGGTGTGAGATATGACCAATGACTGTCCCGCAATATAAATCACCGAAACCAGAGAAAGCGAAATAATCCCTGTAGCAATGACGATCTCTACGAGGTTGAACCCCTCTTGCCGTTGAGACAGGAAGTTTTTTGAGCGAACAGGCCTTTGTGCTCTATCAGTAATTCGCATATGCAATTCTCGGAACTATTACCGGCTGCTTGATACGGCACCCGCGCGAGAAACAGTCACCGTCTTTTGACCAAGAGTCGAAGTAAGACGCTTGATTACAAACGTTCCATATCCAGTAGTATCCCCCATCCCTTCCTCAAACACAATATCATCTCCTCCGCCACTCAAAGTAATCACATCGATCTTCACGCGCACATCAAGCGGTACCGGCTGGTTGCCCACAGCGCCCACTGAATATGTCGGCCCCGAAAATAACACCGCCTGCCGTTCCTCAAGATGCACTCCATAGTAAGTACCTCCCTCTGCAGCCACCGTGCGCGATCGTGCTTGGTTGATCAAAGCAACAACTTCATCCACTCCATTATTAAGCGCCTGCGTCTCACTGAAGCGAGACAAACTCAATGCCGTGATACTCGCGAGTATGACAACAACAGCGATGCCAATAATCAGCTCAAGCAGCATATAGCCACCACGTGCGCCTTTGAGTTGAGTACCAATCGATGTTCGCATAAAAATTCCTTATGATGCCGTGAGCGTACTGACCAATCCGTACATTGGCGCGATCATGGATACCGCAAAGAATCCAACCGCAGCACCAATGAACACCATAAGCACCGGCTCGATAATTGTCGAGAGGTTCTTGGTCTGTGCGTCGACCTCTTCTTCGTAGTAAGTAGCAACATCTCCGAGCATCTGCGTAAGCGCGCCCGTCTCTTCTCCCACAGCAACCATCTCTCCCACCATGACAGGATACAAGTCCGGCTGCGCCTTAAAGACATTTGAAAGCACTTCACCGCGCTGAACAGCGCTGTTTGCCGACTCAAGGACGTCCTTGTAATAGCTATTCTGTACAACATCCTTGGTAATCGAAAGCGCGCGAGTCATTTCGACACCAGCAGAAAGGAGCGATGAGAGTGTACGCGCAGTACGCGCAGTGTTTACCTCACGCACAATACTTTTAATGCCGGGAAGCATAAGTACAATACGATCATTCGTACGGCGCATACGTTTTGATTTCACAAACAAGGTAACGAGGGCAATACATCCAAACATACCCCCGAGGAACTGAAGTGGGTGTGTCGAAACCGTATCCGATACCGCAATAACAAAGCGTGTTGATGCTGGAAGTGTCGTGCCGAAATCGCTGAATATTTTTGTGAGCGTCGGTACCACAAAAATAAGCATCAATATACCGATGATTATGATAGCCGAAACGATAATAGCCGGGTACATGAGAGCGCTTTTTACTTTACGATTAAGCTCAAATGATTTTTCTAGATTCACGCCAATATCCTTGAGAGCGCCCGACATGTTCCCCGACTCCTCGCCAGCATGCACCATAGACACGAACAGTGGCGCAAATACTTTTGGATATTTTGAAAGACCAAGAGAAAGCGTACCTCCTTGGTTGATCGTCGCAAGAAGCCCATCGAGTACGATATCAAATGCGGGGTTTTTGTTTTGTTTCTTTTCTACTTCAATTGCGCGAAAAAGTGGCAACCCTGCCGAAAGCATCCCCGAGAGGTTGTGCGTAAAAACCACTTTTTCTCGTAACGTTACCCGGGAAAAAAATCGTTCAAAACTAAGAGAAAACGCGCTCTTGGTAGCGATAGGCTTCACTGAAAGTGGTATCTGACTGCGTCCGCGCAACTCTTTCGCAACGCCGAAACGATCCTCCGCTTCAAGCGTACCACTCACAATCTCGCCCTGCGCGTCACGCGCTGTGTAATTGAATAGCATAAATATTATTCCGAAATCACGCGAAGCACCTCTTCTGTCGTCGTCATTCCCTGAGCAGCAAGAAAGATGCCGTCTTCAAGCATCGTCATCATTCCCTCTTTCTTGGCCTGCTCATTGATAGCATCCTGCGATCCGCCTTTGAGAATCAAGTCCTTGATCGCAAGTGAAACAGAAAATACCTCGTGGATACCCATGCGACCCTTATATCCGTCCTCACTCTCTTCACTTTTTACCGGACGATAAAACGGTACCGTGTTCCAAGTAGCACTCGGGTCTACAATCTTTTCCCGCTTAAGTATCTCGAGCATGCGCCCAAGATCAATTAATTTTCCAAGCGCATCAAGCTCGACATCGCTCATCGTATACCGCTGCTTAGATTTCGTGAGACGACGAACCAGACGCTGCGCGACAACGGTGCGTACAGTCGATACAATCAAGAACGGCTCGATACCCATATCGATCATACGCGGGATGGCGCCAGCAGCAGAATTCGTATGAATAGTGGAGAGCACCAAGTGTCCGGTGAGCGATGCGTTCACAGCAAGGCCCGCAGTTTCGCCGTCGCGGATTTCTCCCACCATGATAATGTCCGGGTCCTGACGAAGCAATGTACGAAGACCGTTTGCAAATGTGAGGCCAATCTCAGGCTTCACCTGTGTCTGGTTGATGCGCGGCATCTGATATTCGATCGGATCCTCCACTGTCGAGATGTTTACGTCCGGCGTATTCAAAATATCGAGCAGTGTATACAGAGTCGTGGTCTTTCCGGAGCCAGTCGGTCCTGCAGCAAGAATCATGCCGGCACGCTGCTTCATTGCCGAGTGAATACGTTCAAGCCCTTCGCCATGAAACCCTAATCCCTCAAGCGTGTACCCATGCGAATTCTCGCGCAACAGACGAAGTACCGTCTTTTCGCCGTAGTATGTAGGCAGTGTTGAGACACGGAACGAAACACGCTCCCCGTCTGTATCAATCTTAAAACGGCCATCCTGCGGCAAACGCTTCTCGTCGAGCTTGAGACCTGAGAGGACTTTGATGCGAGCAGTGATGCCCGGCGCAATCTCGCGAGGCAATGTCATCGCATCATGCAAAATACCGTCTACGCGATAGCGTACAATCACCGAATCTTCCGCCGGTTCAATATGTATATCCGATGCTCCTTGAGTGATCGCATGTGCTATAAGCGTGTCGACGATCTTCACGATCGGCAAATCCTCGGCAAGAGCCTTGAGGTCTTTCTCACTCGCATCAGCGCTGAATCCTTCCGTTACCGTACGAGCGGAAGCAGTCTCGTTCTGAATAAGTGCCTCGAACTCTGCCTTCAAGCTTTTTTTGTATTGCTGCAGTGCGCTTTTGATAGAAATATCATCAGTGAGACATGGCACGATCTTGAGACCCGTCTTCTTTTTTACGAAGTCAATCGTCGGCAGATCATCCACATCGAGCATGGCTACCTCGAGACGATCATCGTTCTTCTTAAACGCAACAATATTGTTCGTACGAGCGATAGGCTCTGGAATCAGTGAGAGTACCGTAAGATCAATCTTTTCGTTTGCAAGAAATACAAACGGAATCCCAAGCACATATGCTTCAATGCGCTTAAGGTCGGCCTGTTTGAGCTTGCCGGAAGATACGAGAACCTCTCCCAATTTTTGACTGCTTGCCGCTGCTGCTTTTTCTGCTTGATCAATTTCCGGAGCCGATACAAGTCCACTTTCGATAATAAACCTTTTTAGCTGATCGGTGTTGATTTGCATATATAGGTATGTTGATCAGATAAGTATACCAAATAAAACAAAAAACTTCTGCTCGTGCAGAAGTTTTTTGAATAATAATACGTATTAGAGAATGACGCTCGCTGGCAAAATGTACCCGAAGAGAATATTACCTCCAAACCAGCCTGATCCTGCGTGGAATGGTCCTCCTCCTGAGCTGTAACAGCTATCCTGCCAGAGCACGACACCTTGAGTGTCACAAAACGTAGCTGGCTTATATACGGGAATCGCGCCGCCTGGGACATCATATTTGTTTGCGCGAACAACGTTTGTAGCAATACTATCCGCCTTAATGCTGTAATCGATACCGGGTCTAGGATCAGAACCCAAAGGTCCTAGGCCGTTCCAACGAAAACTGTTCGGTGCGTCATTGGATACAATACCACCTCCTCTTACTAGCAAACTTGTGCGTGATGAATCGCGTATCGGCGTACCCGGAGTCACTCCAATATCGAGAGTTCGTGGAATTTCCACACTACCGCTTGAATTGACTTTGAGACCCTCAAAACCGTTTGCGTAGAGACTCATCGCACGAGATCCATTCTTGTAGATAATACGTCCGCCAAAATCAGTTCCCGTTTCAGCGAAATCAATATATCCGCCAGCAGAACTGCCAGCATTGAGCTGCATTCCCGCGTAGCCAGCTGTGTCAATACCTAGGTTTACTCCAGCATCTACCGGAGTATTTGGAAGCTGTCCGCTCACGAGGACATTACCCGTATTCGCATTGCGCATATTGGCACCAGAAACTATCCACTGCGATGTGCTCGATGAAGAAGACGGATCCTGCCATGTCGCATAGCCTGAAGCATCACTCGTGAGAACGCGTCCCACTGCTGGAACGCCTGGAGGAAATGGAGTGCCTGAAGGCCAAAGCGTCCCCGGAAGAGCCGCTCCAGTAATCTGAAGCGTTCCGCCAAGAACACCTGAACTCAAAATAGTACTACCCCAGTTCACAAAACCAGTCACATCCAAAACGCTTGTCACGGTAGCCTTACCATTTACCGTAAGCATTTGCGGAATAATACTTGTGCAGGGTCCCCCGGGAATACATGCATTACCCAGAGTTAGTTTCCCGAGCTTGATCTGAGCAGTGTTGCTCACATTGATCGGCGCATCACACCCAGGATGCCCACTCGGACAGGTAGGAGCACCTCCTGCTGGCGGCGTAACTTGAGCGAGTACCGGAAGAGAAAGTACCAGTGCCGAAACGACAACAAGAACTTTTGCAGCGGTAGTGATTTTTTCTTTCATATTCATATCTTTTAATTACTGATAATTATGTACTAACAATGATTAACGCTCGTCATACGGGAATCGGATACCTCGGCCACCTCCTCCTGTTCCTGTACCAACCGGAGGGTTTACGGTAATGGTAGCGCGGCACGTAGTACCTCCTGACTCTCGGGCAGTTACGACTATTGCGTAAGCGCTCGTCGGGATCGTTCCGGAAACAGTAATCGGTATTCGGTCACGTGCGCTTGTAATACTACCACCAAACGAAACACCGGAATCAGATGAAGAGAATGTAAACGTCGGGAAGGTTCCCGTACCAGTCCACGACACTCCATATGAAGGAGTGACTGTGATCGGTCCAAACGGACCGGATGTCCCTGTTGGAGTGACAGAAGCGGTACGCGGTGTGATCGAACACGTTGCAAGAGCTGGATCGGTCGGATACACAATAGCAGCTGCCGGCAATGAAAGAGTGATTCCGTCACGTGCTACACATTGTATTTTGTACACATTGAGCACGGTTGTCCCCATAGTTCCGGCAGGTACACGTACATCCATAGTGCCTATTCCGGTTACCGTAATCGTCGAAGGTCCACCCGGCTCCCAGTATGGATAAACGATAGGGTCCCCAAGACCATCTACGAGACCAAGTGGCTGCGACTGCAGCCGGCACGTATCGACATCACCGGTTGGAATCCATTTGAGTGTCGCTGTACGCACGCCGCCAGTACGAGTCATGTCTCCATAAGGACCAAATCCGCGTCCATCGTGCGTATCTACTGAAAGAGCTACCCCAGGAGGAACTACTGTCGTATTCGAGACGCTCGCAAACTCAAAATCGAGCCAGCCGACGTTGACCCCTCCCCAGGCAAAGCTATAGGGACCTACTCCTGAACCCGATGAAACAAAGGGAAATCCAGGAAGACCTGCGGGAGGCGTCCCGGAAGCGAGATATTTAAGACCAAAATCGGTTCCACCCGAACCCAGATTGATACAACCATCCCAACCGCCCGTTCCACCCGAGATTGCTCGAGCAAAGCCGGTAATAAGACCTGTCGATTCATTATATGTACCGCTAGGACCGCATGCGCCAGGCGAAGAGAAATCGATCCACCCAATGTTGTCATTCCAAGCCGTGCCTCCAAATGTATTGGCAGTAATCGTCACTTTGTAGGTAATAAGGTGCGTAGGACTCGTGTCACAAATACTTACCCGACCAGCGCCACCCTCAGCACAGTTGAGGCTCACCCAGCCAATAGTATTACTCCATGCATATCCGTGAACATCTGCCGTAAGCGGCGATGCATGTGCGATAGATCCAAAGGAAAGCAGCCCTGCTGCAACCGCAACTACAGCAAAAAAGCCTTTCAATGCTTGCTGAAAGCGAGAAACGCGGTTTGGAGTGCTTATATGAAATGTGGACATAGGCTACTGCTTACTCAATGAATCAATGACAGCTTGTTTTTCAGCCTCAGTACGAACAGGAGTCTTTGATTGCGTTTGCGCCTCAACCATCTGCCTAATGACTTTAGCCTTGGCCGTTTCAGGTATTGGCTTCTCAGGCTTTTCGGCCGCAATCGAATCTATGATTGTCTGTTTTTGTACCTCAGTGAAGCGTTCTTTTGGTGTAGCTGGCGAAGAATAGTACCGATTCCAGGCAACCCAAGCGATAGCACTCACGGCGGCGAGCACAATAATACAGATGACTGTGTTTCTCTTCTGCTTGAAGTGATCTGAATGAACGATGCTTGCCTCAGGAGGATTCATATAGAGATAATTGTACCATTTATATAGCTGTGGACTGCAAAGACAGTATGTGGAAAACCAGTCAGCAGCAGCACACGCAGTGGCGTTGACACTTTTTACCTCGTCGCGTACTATATATAGTGTTATCAGATAAGGTTTTGAGGTATGTCGGCCAGAGGGCCGGCTCTTTTTTTTAAAAAAAGGGGGGGGGCACTTACATACGCTCACAGCTTGTCGAAATTAGTAAAATTAAATAAAAAGGCCGTATTATAAGGCCAAAACCATATATGTTAGACCTAAAAGCACTGAAAATCGCCCTCGACCAGCTCGAAACAGAGCGCCGCGTACCACGAGAAAAGATCATCGAGGCTATCGAACAAGCTCTCGCTGCCGCATATAAAAAAGACTACGGCAAACGCGGTCAGATCGTTCGCGCGCATTTCGACCTCGAAACTGGCCGCACCGACTTCTTCCAGATCAAAGTCGTCGCCGATGAGAGCACTATCTACTTCGTTGAAGAAGGAGAGGATACACCTGAACTTCCTGAAGGAGACGAGCGCATCCGCTTCAATCCTGAACATCACATCCTCCTTGAAGATGCTCGCATCATGAAATCGAACGCAGTTGTAGGCGAGGAAATCAATTTCCCACTCGAAGCAAAAGAAGACTACGGCCGCATCGCCGCTCAAACAGCGAAGCAGGTCATCATCCAGCGCATCCGCGAGGCTGAGCACGGCGCTATCATGAGTGAATTCGGCGGACACGAAGGAGACATCATTAGCGGAATCGTCCAGAAAATGGAGCGCGGCAACGTGTTCCTCGATATGGGTCGCATCACTGCCATCCTTCCACGAGAAGAACAGATCCCCGGCGAATATTACCGCCGCGGCGAACGCCTCCGTGCATATCTCTATGCCGTCGAAGAAACCCCACGCGGTGTGTCTCTCAAGGTTTCCCGCACTCATCCAAAACTCATCACTGCTCTCTTTGCACAAGAAGCTCCAGAGGTCGCATCAGGAACAGTTGAAATCAAATCGACTGCCCGCGAAGCTGGTGCTCGTACAAAAATCGCCGTCTTCAGCGCTGATGAGCATGTTGATCCAGTCGGATCATGCGTTGGACAGAAAGGCATCCGTGTAACCACTGTCATGAGCGAACTCGGTAACGAGAAGATCGACATCATCGAATGGAATGCTGACCCAGCAAAATTCGTCGCAGCAGCACTTTCACCAGCAAAAGCTCTTTCAGTCACGATCAACGACACCGAACACACCGCAAGCGTAGAAGTCGCCGATGACCAGCTCTCACTCGCAATCGGAAAGGGAGGGCAGAACGTTCGTCTCGCCGCAAAACTTACCGGATGGAGAATTGACATCAAGGGTGTCGCCGGAGATATGGTTGGCTCGTCAGATGGAGAGACTGTCACCGAAAAAACAGCAGAGGTCGCATAATTACTATTCTCGTAACCATTCACTCACTATGAATCTTTGGCACGACGTATCCGCAGGTAAAAATGTTCCCGAGGAACTTAACTGTATTATTGAAATCCCAAAAGGATCGTACAATAAATACGAAATCGACAAGGAAACGGGACTCATCGCCCTCGACCGCGCAAACTATTCGTACGCTCCATACCCATTCGACTATGGCTTTGCGCCGCAGACACTCTGGGACGACGGTGACGCTCTCGACATTATTGTACTAACAACCTTCCCTCTCAATCCAGGAATTCTCGTGCGCGTCCGCCCTGTTGCCGTCATGGATATGACCGACTCAGGCGAATCCGATTACAAAGTGATTGCTGTTCCAGTCGAAGACAAACGATGGGACGACATCCACGACCTCGGAGATCTCAATAAACACATGCTCAAAGAGTTCACGCATTTCTTCGAGACCTACAAGGCACTCAAAGGAAAACCAGTCGTGGTTTCTATCAATTCCGTCATGGGAAAGAAAGAAGCCATGGATGCAGTCACCCGCTCGATCGGGCTCTACACGGAAAAATACGGAAAGAAATAGTTTAGTACTCCCATACCTATGAAAAAATCAATCACAAAACTACCTAAAAGCCAGATCGCTGTCGAAGTGAGCGTACCGCAGGACATCTTTGAAAGCTATCGTACAAAAGCGCTCGAACGAGCAAGCGCGCATGTCGAAATGCCTGGATTCAGAAAAGGTAAAGTACCTATGAATGTGCTCGAAAAAGAGCTCAACCCAATGGCGATACTCGAAGAGATGGCGGACCTTGCTATCAATGAACACTTTCCAAAAATCCTCGTCGATGAAAAAATCGACGCCATTGGTCGCCCGGAAATACAAATCACCAAAATCGCAAAAGGAGAGCATCTTGAATTCACCGCTACTGTCGCCGTACTCCCGACAGTGACACTCCCTGACTATAAGAAGATTGCTGCAAAAGAAAATAAAGCTGATGCCGAAATCATCGTCAGTGACGAAGAACTCGAAAGCGCAATCAAAGAACTCAAGAAAGCTCGCGAGCACAACGAAATCCACCAATCAGGCGCTGAGCACAATCACGAAGAATTCGAGAAAAAGGAATTCGACGCGACACTCACCGACGAATATGTAAAAGATCTCGGACCGTTCGAGAACGTCGCGACATTCAAGGAAAAATTCCGCGAAAACATCGCAAACGAAAAGAAAGCTCGCGAAACTGAGAAGCACCGCGTCGCTATCGTTGAAGCACTCGCGACAGCAACAGAAATCGATATTCCTGATGTTCTCATCGAGAATGAACTTGAAAATCTGGTAAACCGCCTCAAGAGCGATATCGCTCAAGCCGGCATCCCATTCGAAGAATACATTAAGCACATCAAAAAGACCGAGGCAGATATCCGTGCCGATATGAAGCCCGACGCAGAGAAGCGCGCGAAAGTTGAGCTCATCATGATGAAAATCGCCGAGGCTGAGAATCTCAAGCCAAAAGACGAGGATATTGAAAACGAAACCAAGCGCCTCATCCAAACCTACCAGGATGCCGACCCGCTTCGCGCTCGCTTCTATGTCGCACACATGCTGACAAATGAAGAGATCTTCAAGTTCCTCGAGTCACAGAAATAATTATTAGTTTGCTCTCTTTATCTTATGCTTATCCCAACAGTCATTGAAAAGTCACAGTTCGGCGAGCGTGCATACGACATCTACTCTCGCCTCTTGCGCGAACGCATTATCTTCCTCGGAGGTCCGATCGATGATTACATGGCAAACATTGTCATCGCACAGCTTCTCTTCCTTGAAAACGAAGATCCAAAAAAGGAAATCAAGCTCTACATCAATAGCCCAGGCGGATCGGTTACGGCAGCAATGGCCATCTACGATACGATGAACCATATCAAGCCTGACGTTGCGACAGTGTGTGTCGGTATCGCAGCGAGCGCTGCAGCCGTCCTGCTCTCAAGCGGAACAAAAGGCAAGCGTTACTGTCTCCCGAATTCTGAAGTCATGATCCACCAGGTCATGGGCGGCGCAGAAGGCCAAGCTTCAGACATCGCAATCACCGCAAAGCACATCCTCCGCACAAAGGAGAACCTCAACAAGATTCTCTCGAAAAACACCGGAAAGCCGATCGCACAAGTAGAAAAAGATTCCGATCGCGACTACTACCTCTCGGCGGAAGAAGCCAAGAAGTATGGACTCGTGGACGAGATCATCATGAAGTCAAAAAGCATAAAATAACACCACTCGACGCAGGAAAACACGGCCGGAGAAATCCCCCGTGTTTTTTTGCGCCTTTCTCGACAATCTTCCAAACCTCTGGTATTCTGTGATTATCGAACTTTAGTATATTAGTTTGCTAGTTCGCCCGGAAATCGCTTCGTTTGCCTCTCAAACCATTATGAAATTCAGAACTTCCCGCTGTGCGTACCCCCCACTATCTGTCATTTTGATTCGGTCCAACCGAGGTATTTTCTAGACGGCTAGCTAGGTCGTTTATGAGTTTAATCGCAGTATTGTTGATCGCAGTCGCCCTCGGAGGAGGCGTGGCTTTCGGCTACTACCTCCGCAAGATCACGGCGCTCGCAACGCGTCGTTCGATCGAGCTCGACATCAAGCAAATGATGGTCGGAGCGAAGGAAGAAGCCCAGCACATCACCGAGGAAGCAAAGAATAAGGCAGAGGAGCTTGAACGAGAGGCTCGTGCAACCGTTCGCCAGAAGACGGAGGATTTTAAGAAGACGGAAGATCGCCTCATTAAAAAGGAGTCCCTGCTCGATACCCGCCAAACCGAGCTCGACAAGGAAACAGAGATCCAGAAGGGTAAAATCGAAGAAATTAAGAAGATCAAGGAACGCGCAGATACCCTGCTCGCCGACCGAGTCAGCACGCTTGAAAAGATCGCCGGACTCTCCCGCGAGGACGCAAAAGGAGAGCTCGTACGTGAAATTGAGCGTGAAAATGAAGAGGACTTCATGATCCGCATGCAAAAGCTCGAGCAGAACGCCGAGGAACGCCTTGGACGCCGCGCCCGCGAAATCCTTGCGACGAGCATCCAGCGCCTCGCATCATCGACCGCATCTGAAATCATGACAACGAATGTCGCCATCCCGAACGACGAGATCAAAGGCAAAATCATTGGAAAAGAAGGCCGCAATATCCGCGCCTTCGAACGGGCAGCTGGTGTTGAGCTCATCGTGGATGAAACCCCGGGAGCTATCATCATCTCAGCGTTTGACCCTGTTCGCCGCCAGATCGCTCGTGTAGCGCTCGAAAACCTCATTCTTGACGGCCGTATCCAGCCAGCCAAGATCGAGGAAATGGTTGAAAAAGCAAAAGACGATATCAATAAAATCATCAAGGAAAAGGGTGAGCAGGCCGTGTACGAGTGTGGGATCTTCAATTTTGATCCGCGCATCATCGCTATTCTCGGACGTCTCTACTTCCGCACAAGCTACGGACAGAACGTGCTCCAGCATTCAATCGAAATGACGCACATCGCCGGCATGATCGCGGAAGAACTCGGTGCCGATGTCGCTATTGCGAAGCAAGGCGCACTCGTACACGACATTGGAAAGGCGCTCGATCATGAGGTTCAGGGCACGCATATCGAAATCGGTATGCGCATCCTTCAGAAGTTTGGAGCTGATCCTCGCGTCATCACAGCGATGAAAAGCCATCACGACGACTACCCGCACGAAACAATCGAAGCGGTTATCGTGCAGACTGCCGACAACATCTCCGGAGGACGTCCTGGTGCTCGCAGAGACAGCGTCGAGAACTACCTCAAGCGCCTCCAGGAACTCGAAGCGCTCGTAAACGCCTTCCCTGCTATCGAGAAATCATACGCGCTCTCCGCTGGTCGCGAAATCCGAATCTTTGTTACCCCTGAAAAAGTAACTGACGTTCAAGCAAAAGAAATGGCTCGCGATATCGCGAAAAAGATCGAAGCTGAGCTTAAGTATCCAGGAGAGATCAAGGTTACTATGATTCGAGAGACACGCATTACAGAGTACGCACGGTAAAAGCAAAATAAAAAGGCGGATCAAAATTTTCTACGCAGTCTTCGCTGCCTTGAAAATTTTGATCCGCCTTTTTGTTTTGCCTTATAAGAAAGGCTAAAATCGTATTTTAGGCACAAAAAAATACCCCCACAGGGCATCCGTTACGGCACCACCTAATTCACCCCACGAGCTTGCGCTCACGAATTAAAAAGATGGCGAGTGATCTACTCATTCGCCATTTGATAAGGGAATAGAGTCCACCGCCGTTGTTTTATTCTTCCAAAGAACATTTTTTACAGTCTTTTTTTGGATATGAAATATCCCATCCTACTTCAACAAGAGCTGTTACTGACGCAAAAGGTTTTCGTGGATGTCCAGAATGAATATTCGGTTCAACCTCTTTTTCTTGGTACAAGGTTGTACCAACACCGACAAAAGCGTACATGTTAATCTTAGGAAAAGAAATACGCTCAGTAAAATAAAAATCATTCACGACATTCGTAATACCGATTTGATTTTCACATTTCCTGTTACTGATGAAATCGAGGCATCTCCAAGCCTCAATGAAATATCCATGGTTAGGGGCAACAACTGCCCAGAGTGACCACTGATAATCATTCGACTGAAGGTGTGTCCAGAACGAATATGCACGTTCTGTCTTCTGAATCTTAAAGGAGTGGTTAACCCCTCCGAAACTTGCCCCTGCGGCAAGCGTCGCTTTCTTGTTGCAAAAACCGCCTCCCAGGTAAACCTGAGTGATACTGCCTTCATCTGAGAATTTCTCCCAAATGCCGACGGATTGAACCACGTAATAAATGCCGTTTATTGGTGTTTCTCCGCCTTTTATAGCGAGCCACCCAATACCTCCCGTCATAAGACCACCCTTAGGGTTAGTACCCTTTTGGTAGACCGACGAATTCAACGCCAAAGTAAATTTGGACATTTGAGCTGCTACTCTTTTAGTAGCTAGGCAGCAAAGTACTGCGAAAAAACATACAATTTTCTTCATGTCGTATTAATTTGTGAAGTTTGAAAATATTGTTTGAAATATTTTATTTGTTTATATTATAGCATAGACATTGTATCTTGCAATAATGAAAAAACCCTTATAAATAAGGGTTCTACAGGATCACCTTGAAAAAACCCTTATAAATGTTGCATTATTCCCCGCGACCCCTATAATTACCATAGTTTTAAGCAAAGGAGTCAAATCCGGCCTTAAAGCTCTAGAGCATTATAAGCACAGGTCGACTTAGCTTGCCCTCGCCCGGACGCATTCTGCGAACTGGCGAAGGCGTCAATCAATATGAATAAAGCAGCACTTGTTGACTGGGTTCATCAGAAGATTGGCGGCACGAAAGTACAGGCTGAGGAGGTCGTAGACGGCATGATGGAAGCCATCGTCAATACCCTCAAGAAGGGTGGCGAAGTTTCTATCGCAGGTCTCGGCATCTTCAGTGTAAAACAGCGCGCAGCACGTATGGCACGCAATCCTAAAACAGGAGAGCAGGTCAAGGTTGCAGCGATGAAAGTACCTAAGTTCCGCGCAGCGAAGGCCCTCAAGGACGCAGTGAAGTAATTCACTCTCCTCCTAGAGACCTCTTTACAGAAAAGTCCGGTTGCCTATCAGCCGGGCTTTTTTGCTGCCAAAAACAGCAAATCATAGCGATTTCACTGAATATCTCCTCCCCAAATACTATTGACAATATATTCTATATGGCGTACAATAAGTAAAATTATTAAAAATGAAGACATTAAACAAAGAGAACGCCCCTACTGTTGAGGCGTTACTAGAAATCTTGGCATCTGAAGGATGCCTCATATTTAAACAACAACTGCCCGAAGTAGCATACGCTTCAGGTCAATCAGCTGAGGAGCTGAGTATAACCAAGTTACCCCGAGCGACACGTACCCAAATGTGGTACGAAGTAAGCCTCTCGAGAATTATAATGCTCGAGGACGGTGAAAAACAGTACGACTCCAGCCGGGGGTCGATAAACCACCTAAGCAATAAAGAGGAGGTTAAAGACCTCTTAAAGAGCGAGGGACTCATTTTAGTAGGTCAAGATGGACCTGTCTTTGAATACATTAAGTAACCGCAATTGCCCGAGATTAACAATAAAAATTGTTCATTCTCGGGCAATTTTTATATGAAGATGAGACAAAAGTCTCGTATGGTGCGGGATAGGAGAGTCGAACTCCTCACCACAGTTTGGAAAACTGTTGTTTTACCGATAAACTAATCCCGCATACTTCGGGCAAATGAGAATCAGAAACACTTCCCGATTCCCTGCCCGCGAAATACCTAGCGATTACGAAGAGAAACCTGCTTCTTCGAGACTTTCTTCGCATGCTTCTTGATCGCAAGCTTTTTCTTTTTATTCATACAAATAGAGATTAGCAAATAAGGCGAACTCGCACAAGATAGTCGGGGCGCCGAGAATCGAACTCGGCCCTCATGTTCCCAAAACATGCATACTACCGATATACTACGCCCCGATGTAAGGATACTACCTTAAATAATAATATTTTCCAAGTACTCGACCTGTGCACTACGCAAAACAGGATTAAGATGGACCACAATGAGGTCGAATTGCCAGTCCCGATCGACCCGCCGCTCAAGCAAATAGGTCGAGACGGTTCGCCGCAAACGCAGGAGTTTCTTTTGATGCATTTGCTCTTCTGGGCGATACCGGTCGAGTCTTTCACGGGAAACGCGTTCAGGAGACACTGTCTCGGCTTTTACTTCCACGAAGTGAACAATCGACCCTTTCTGGGCAACAATATCAATCTCGCCCCATTTCTTCGTGTAATTACGCTCAAGTATCGAGAAACCCTTACGCTGTAAGTAGAGGGAAGCAATCTGCTCCCCCTTCTCCCCCACCCTTTGTGTTTTTGAAGTAAAGACCTTGGGCATAGACCTGTGAGTTACTCACACGGTTTCACATGAAAGCTCGTCCTTAATAAACCCTTATTTATCAATGTTTTTTTCCATAAAGGACTTATGGAAGGTGTCCGTTATACACACATTGCACACCTTTATCCACAGGTTGTCTATTTCGTTGTCGAGTTATCCTTTAGACGCTTCTCCCTTTCCTTTACGGTAATTCCGCCTTTGTCTGTATCGCTCGTTTTGTGCGGCCAAGGGTAATCGAAACCCTGTCTCATCCTTGGCAAGGACGTGTTCTACCACTAAACCATGGCCGCAATTAGCACGGTGCAATTCTACTCTTTTTTACTTTTTTTTGCAATCTCAAATACCAGCTTATCTATAATGGATATTTGGTATATTGACGAATATGGACTATACTGGCACAGAATTACCAATTAATATCTGCACCCGTAGTGAAATGGATCTCACGACGGTCTTCGAAACCGTTATTCCAGGTTCGAATCCTGGCAGGTGCACACTAAACGTTTCTTATGAAACAAGATTATAACCGAATAGATACGGCTCTCGTCCCCTCTTATGTTACACATGTAACGGAGACCCTCGAGAAGGCCGGATATGAAGCATACATTGTTGGTGGCTGCGTCAGGGATCTTTTACTTGGGCGCGAACCTAAGGATTGGGATGTGACCACAAACGCCACCCCCGAACAGATCATACCTCTCTTCGAAAAGACGGTGTACGAGAACAAGTTTGGCACTGTTGCCGTCGTGTTCGAGCCCAAAGAGGCCCCCGTTACACATGTAACAGAAGAAATAGTTTCACGTGAAACTATAGATAGCGTTACACATGTAACAGCAACCCAGAAATACATAGTCGAAGTCACTCCTTTCCGCACAGAGACCACTTACTCAGACTTCCGCCACCCCGACGAGGTTCGCTTCAGCACCAAGATCGACGATGACCTTATGCGCCGAGATTTTACGGTAAATGCTATGGCATATAGGCTTTCTGACCCGTCTAAAGGACAGAATACTGAAAATAGCCTTATAGATCTGTTTAATGGACGCCAAGATTTAAAGGACAAGGTCTTACGGACGGTAGGAAATCCGGGCGAGCGCCTAAAGGAAGACGCGCTCCGCATGCTCCGAGCTGTCCGTTTCTCGGTACAATTAGGCTTTTCTATGGCCGTGGAAACGACTCAGGCTATCATGGACAACGCAGATCTACTCAAAAACATCTCCGCTGAACGTATCCGAGACGAATTCGAGAAGATAATCACGTCGCCAGAACCCGCCGTCGGGATCGGCATGCTGCAGAAGTTTGGCCTACTCAAGCATTTTATCCCCGAACTTGAAGAGGGAATCAAATGTGAACAGAAAGGGGAGCACATTTATGATGTATACGAGCACCTCCTGCATGCCCTCCAACATGCGGCTGACAAAGGATGGCCGCTCGAAATACGTATTGCCGCACTCTTCCACGACATCGGTAAGCCTAAAACTCGCCGATGGGACGGAACCAAGGCGGGAGGAAAGGGAAAGTATACGTTCTACGGCCATGAAGTCGTCGGAGCACGAATGGCCGACAAAATCATGACTCGCATGAAATTCCCGAAAAAGGTAACCGACCTCGTGGTCACACTCGTCCGCCAGCACATGTTCTTCTCCGACACTGAAGCAATCTCGCTCAGCGCAGTTCGTCGAGTCGTTGCAAAAGTAGGGAAGGAGAATATCTGGCTCTTGATGAATATCCGTGAATGCGATCGGGTGGGCATGGCAAAAAAGGAAGCTCCCTACCGTCTACGCAAATACCATGCCATGATCGATGAGGTGCTTCGCGACCCAATCTCTGTCGGACAGCTCGCTGTCGACGGAAGCATTCTTATGAAAGAACTCGGCATGAAGCCAGGTCCACGCATGGGCTGGATACTCCACGCACTTCTTGAAGAGGTGCTCGACGATCCCGCAAAAAATATACGTGCTTATCTTGATGCGAAAGTAGGGGAGCTTGAAGCGCTTTCGGACAAGGAGCTGCGTGAGCTTGGAGAGAAGGCGAAGGAGGCGAAGGAGGAACTCGAGGAGGAAGAAGTTGCGAAGTTGCATGCTAAGCATGGAGTGAGGAAGTAATAAAAAACCGCATCATAATTGTATGATGCGGTTTTTTTGATAGATGTTGTTAGGCATTAACGCCTGGAAAAACTTTTTTTACAAAATCGTTATGCCCTGCTATAGCCTCGATTGGAGGTTTGGAAATCAATTTAAATAGCGGAACCATGTTCGCCGGACAATCTTTTACTTGCCTAATAATCCTCCCTCGCAATTTATGAACTAAGCTTGTTAGAACTTGCTTTAGCTCTAAAAAATCATATCCAGTTTCTTCAACAAGCGCGGTCTGCACTAGATGAATATTTTGAATAATGTTATCAGGCGAGCCGTCTTCCTTTACAGAAGAATGTACTTGGAGCAGAAACTGCTGCTGTTTTTTCAAAACTTCCTGCATTTCTATTGAATTTTAAGTGTTTACAAAAAAGTGGGCTTTCAGTTACTTAAAAACTATATCTTTTCCTCCGCGCCGTCAAGGAGCACTTCTGTTATATAAGCTCAATCGAAATAGGGCAGTGGTCGGAACCGTACCAGTTGGAAAGGATGGTTGTGGATTTTACGCGAGGCATGAGCTTCTGCGAGGCGAGGAAATAGTCGATGCGCCAGCCAACGTTGCGCTCGCGAGCGTGAGTAAATTGGTCCCAGTAGGTATAGGCCTCTGTTTTGGTCGGATACAAATGACGAAAGACATCGGTAAACCCATGCGCGAGAAATTCATCGAACCAGGCACGCTCGATAGGGAGGAATCCGACATGCGTTTTGTTGGCATCAGGCCGGGCAAGGTCGATCTCTTCGTGGGCGACGTTCACATCGCCCGTCACGAGAACAGGAACTTTCTTCGCGAGCTTGTCCGTAAATTCGAGAAAGGCGTCGTAGAAATCGAGCTTGTATTGGAGCTTCTCTGGTGCGCCGCCACCGTTTGGAAAGTAGCAATTGATGAATACGAAGTCTTTGAAGTGAAGCACGAGTGTGCGACCTTGTTCGTCGAAACGGGGGATACCAAGACCGTACTCAACTTTGACTGGCTCTTCTTTTGTATACACAGCCACACCACTATAGCCTTTCTTGTATGTCGAAACGGCAAAATATGAATGGTACCCAGCAATATTCACGGCTTCGAGCGGAAGCTGAGAGGGATCGCATTTGGTTTCTTGGAGAGCGAGAATGTCCGGCTGTTCTTTTTCAAACAGCGGAAAAAAGAGATTGTCGCGGAGGGTAGCGCGCAGACCGTTGGTATTCCAAGAAATAATCTTCATGGTTTGTACTGTATGTTATTTTTTCTTCAAAAGCAAAACAGAGAACACCATGTCTCGTGGGCCGTACGGCATATCGTGGTCGAGCTGCATAATTTCGAATTTTTTACCAAACAATCCATAGAGCTCTTCATCAGAAAAGAAATGATATCGAACTCCTTCACGGACGTAATCAGACTGTTCGTCTTTGTTTGGGTGCCAGGAGAAGTAATTAGGAGAGAGCTTCGACAAAAGGACAATATATGCAAGGCCTCCAACTTTTAATACACGGGCAGCTTCCGAAACATACGTCTCGTAATCTTCAGGCTTGATGTGGTGCAAAAGACCAATATCAACAACAGCATCGAAGCTTCCGTCTGTAAGGGGAATATCGAGCGCATCTCCATGTATGAAACGCATCTCACGCTCGAGCTTTTTGTTTTTGATTTCTGAATTGCCTCGATGCACCATATCGAGATTGTTCTCAAGACCGATAGATCTGAAGTCGAGATCAGCAAGCTCATAGAGCAGGCGGCCTCGTCCAGTACCGAGATCGAGGATGAGCGCATCCTTCGGGAGATAGAGCGTAAGCTCGTTGGGCCTGCGATTAAACGGAATGTTTGTCCAATGGTCAGTACCAGTACGGTATGCCTGGGCAAAGAAAGTGTTCTGATCGGTGTACGACATGTCTATATATAGTATAGCGCGTTATTTCTTGCTGTGAAACTTTTTGTGAATTTCACGCAGCTGCTTGTCGGTAACGTGGGTATATATCTGCGTGGTCTGAATATTTGCGTGACCGAGCATGACTTGCACACTGCGGATATCGGCACCATTCTCAAGAAGATCTGTCGCAAAACTATGGCGCAGGATATGCGGAGTGACTTTGCGCGAGATGCCGGACTGAATAGCGTATTGTTTGACGATGCGTTCGATAGAGCGGGGAGTGAGGCGAGAAGAGTCACGTGTCGTCGACTGTACTTTGTTGCGAGAAAACTGCACGAACATCGGCTCATCCATATCGGTTCGCTTTTTCAGGTACTCGCGGATAGCATCCTTAGCGCTATCAGAGAGGAACACCACCCGCACCTTTTCACCCTTTCCACGAATAGAAAACTCATCTTTCGAGAGATCAAGGTCGCGGTTGAGTGAGCAGAGCTCGGCAAGACGAAGACCTGTTGAGAAGAAAAGTTCAAGCAAGGCTTTGTCGCGCAGATTGGAAACACTCGGATCAGGAAGCTTGCCGCCGCCTTTCGGATCAGAAAGGGGAGCGGCGAGCAGTTTGTCGAGTTCACTCGAACTCATCAGATCAAGCTGACGCTGGCCGACTTTCGCAAGTTCGATGCGATCGGGCGAGAGAGCAGTAATGCCGCGCTTCATGAGATATTTCAAAAAACGTCGAAGAGCGATGAGATAGTAGTTCTGCGTGTTCTTTTTCATAGTCGAACTCGCCTGCCCACGGACGGAAGCGCCCTCCGATCGGTTGAGATAGAGCCGGAACTCACGAATGCGATCGTCAGTAATGCCCGAAATATCTGAAATCTTCGTAAAATCAAAGAAACGGGTGAGATACTGCTCATAATTCCGTACAGTCTTCAGACTCGAGCCCTTCTCGATCTCCATATATTCGAGAAATTCGCGTTTTAGTCGATCAGCTTCCGTACTCATCCATATATTGTATCAAATATATGTCGGAAAATGATGATCTAGGGGTCTCACTTGCATCATTTAAAAATATATGCTACTATCTATCTCGTTATGTTGAAGACAAAAAAGAAGGCGGCAGTCGTCAAAAAAGCGCAGATCCACGCTACAGACACGGGTTCCCCGGAAGTCCAGGTTGCGATCCTTTCTACGCGCATTGATGAACTCGCTAAACACCTCAAGGAACACAAGAAAGACAACCATTCCCGCCGCGGCCTCCTCAAAATGGTCGCCGACCGCCGAACACACATGAAATATCTTGAGCGCAAGAGCAAGACACGACATGAGGCAGTCGCTAAAAAGCTCGAATCGAAGTAACAAAAAACCCCGGCTCTGGCCGGGATTTTTTGTGCTACACTTTTACTACAGCCTCGCAGTATTTTTTAATAACCGTTCGCTAATTGTTCGCTTTTTTATATTCATATGAGTATCGTCAAACACGCCGACCAGCGCGTCGCTATTTTCATCGACACGCAGAACCTGTATCACAGCGCCCGCAATCTCTACAAATCATACGTCAATTTCGGCAACGTCCTCAAAGACGCCCTTGCCGGCCGCAAGCTCATCCGCGCCATCGCGTATGTCATCACCAGTGAAGCAGGAGATGAAAAAGCTTTTTTCGACGCACTCGTCAAAGTCGGGATCGAAACCAAAACAAAAGACCTCCAAGTATTTTCGAGCGGCGCAAAGAAAGCCGATTGGGATGTGGGTCTCGCTGTCGACGCTATCAAGATGTCCCACAAAGTCGACACCGTCATTATCGCCTCCGGCGATGGCGATTTCATCCCACTTGTCGAATATCTTCAGATGAACGGTGGTACACAAGTAGAAGTCGTGGCTTTCGGAAAATCTTCTTCCATGAAGCTCAAGGAAGTCTGCGATGATTTTCTCGACCTTTCAGAAAATCCAAACAAGTATCTCATGCGCGGCGGGGGAAATAGGAGATAACATTCTAATACACCTAAGAAAAGCGAAGTCGAACCCTACGTGCCTAAATAAAATACTCCGATAAAAAGGCCTCGCGCAGACCGCGAAGGCGGTCGAGCGGCGTCGTTCGCGAGCACGCGAAACGACGTTGCCTTTTTATCGGAGTATTTTATTTGGGTACGAGAAATGACAGACTTTCCTTTTCCCACGAAGAGAGTAAAATCCCAATATGAAATCCAAAGAATATTCCGTCGTCATCGGCGGCAAAACCATCACCGCCGTTTTCTCCGATCTTGCCGAACAAGCAAACGGATCGGTTATCCTAAAGTCCGAAGGTACCGTTGTTTTGGCTACCGCTTGTATCTCAAAAGACGGCAAGGACAACCGTGGCTTCTTCAACCTCACCGTTGAGTACATGGAGAAATTCTATGCTGCCGGCCTCATTCTTGGCGGGCAATACAATAAGCGTGAAGGACGGCCGTCTGACGAGGCAATCCTTTCGGCCCGCATCATCGACCGCACCATCCGCCCACTTTTTTCCCAGCACATCAAAAACGCAATCCAGGTCATCGTAACCGTACTTGCGGTTGGGGAGTCTGATCCAGGAATACTGGGTATCAACGCGGCCTC
>CAIQBF010000108.1 GCA_903869975.1 uncultured bacterium
ATCGCCGAAACGCGAACGGATAGTCTTTTCGATATCTCGAGCGATCTTGGCATTTTCTTTTTCACGGAGGAATGTACGTGTAGCATCATATCCGCGACCCATTTTGACCTCTTCTTTTTCGTCAGGATTGTACGTGTACGATCCTCCGGCAGATTTCTTGACGATGCCGATCTTCTCGCCGAGAGCCATGAGCTCTCCCTCGTAGGAGATACCTTCACCGTAGATGATATCGAATTCAGTCTGTTTGAATGGAGCAGCGACCTTGTTCTTCACGACCTTTACGCGTGTGCGGCCGCCCACAACCTCTTCACCTTTCTTGATCTGCGCGATGCGGCGGATGTCGAGACGGATAGATGTGTAGAACTTGAGCGCCTTTCCGCCTGGGGTCGTTTCTGGATTGCCGAACATGACACCGATCTGCATGCGGATCTGGTTGATGAAGATCACGACGGTGTTGGATTTTGATACGATAGCGGTGAGTTTGCGGAGAGCCTGGCTCATAAGACGAGCCTGCTTGCCCACATGCTGTGCACCCATGTCTCCCTCGATCTCGTCTTTTGGGGTGAGCGCTGCTACTGAGTCGATGACTACGACAGCGATCTTGCCACTGCGGACAAGACTCTCACAGATTTCGAGGCCCTGTTCTCCGGTATCTGGTTGTGCGATGAGGAGCTCGTTGATGTTTACACCGAGGTTTTTTGCATATACGGGATCCATAGCGTGTTCGGCGTCGATATATGCACAGACACCGCCTTTCTTCTGAGCCTCAGCTACGATGTGGAGCGCAAGCGTGGTCTTACCGCTCGATTCTGGTCCGAAGACCTCGATAATGCGTCCACGTGGAATGCCCCCGACGCCGAGTGCCATGTCGAGACCCATAGAGCCGGACGGGATGACGTCGATGTCCACTTTTGGAGCATCGCCGAGCTTCATAATAGAACCCTCGCCGAATTTGGTCTGGATGGATTTAATAGTGTCTTGGATGTCGAGGCCGTGTTCTTTCTTTTCTTTCGGTGCTTTCTTGGTGAATCCTGCCATAAAAATGAAAAGTTACTGCTTATAATAGATTTGATAGTGTTTCGAAATGGTGCGCTGGAATTTGTCGGTCGCGCTGATCGTTACAGTGTTGTGTCCCGAAAGGAGAGCGATGCTGTCGTTCCAGTCTCCTTTTTGCGACAAGGGGACTATGCGTCCATCGATTGTAATAGTGTCTGCGTGGACTGCCGTTCCGGAGAATTCGATCACGGGAGTCGCGACCGTCATCCCGTCGGTAATACCGACAACGGAGAGCTTGATACCGAATATAAGGTCTCGGCTGCTCCAGATGCCGTATCCGCCGATCACGAGGACGAGGAGGATAATGCTGCCGTACCGGAGAAGCTTTTTTGCGGTGAGCTGTCTGGTCATGCTTATTCGCTCGGTTCTTCCATTGATGCGGGCACATCCATGATGCCGTCTCCGGCTTTGATAAGCACCTCGCGTGGCTTGGCTCCGCTTCCGGGTCCAATGACACCGCGTTCTTCAAGCATATCCACGAGTCGTGCGGCTCGAGCATATCCCACGCCGAGCTTGCGCTGGAGGTATGAGGTAGATGCTTTGCCTGCCTCGATGACCGTCATGCGGGCATCTTCATACAGGTCGTCTTCATCCCCATCGCCTTCGAGAGAAGCTTCAAAGATGGTTTTGTCGGGAGAGACTGAGCCTGCGAGCACGATTTCGTCCGCCCCGTCTGACTCATTGTGCTCTATGATCCATTGTACCACCGATTTAAGTTCGCCTTCTGAGACATATGCGCTCTGAATACGTTCTGGCTGTGGCATATCGCCAGCAGCGTAGAGCATATCTCCGGCTCCAAGCAGTTTTTCGGCACCGGCGGAGTCGAGAATCGTGCGTGAGTCGATCTGCGAGGCAACCTGGAGGGCGACACGAGATGGCACGTTTGCCTTGATGAGACCAGTAATGACGTTTACGCTCGGACGCTGTGTGGAAAGGAGCAAGTGAATACCGACAGCACGGGACATCTGGGCGAGGCGCACGATAGCCGATTCGAGCTCTCGAGGGTAGCTCTGCATGATATCCGCGAGCTCGTCGATGATGATGACTATATATGGCATCGCATCGAGCGGAGCGTCATCGGTATTGCGCTTCTTGTCGGTGAGTACGGTCTTGTGATAGCTCTCGATGTCGCGCACGGACTCCTTTTCAAGGATATCGTAGCGGCGATCCATTTCCTTTGCTGCCCACTTGAGGGCGAGAATAGCTTTCTTGGCATCAGTGATGACTGGCGTGAGGAGGTGCGGGATACTCTTATAGAGTGTAAGTTCCACGCGTTTCGGGTCGATCATGATGAAGCGCAGATCGTCTGGACCGTTACGGTAGAGGAGCGACGCTACTATAGAGTGAATAGTAACCGACTTTCCGGAACCAGTCGCACCGGCGACGAGCACGTGCGGCATCTTGGCCATGTTGGCGAAGTGTGCGGCACCATTGATTCCGCGGCCGAGCGCTACCATGAGCGGCTTGTCGGACTTTGCAAATTTGTCGTCGGAGAGCAGGGAAGCGAGACCAACGATAGATTTGCCCTTGTTTGGGATTTCGATACCGACCAGTGACTTGCCCGGGATCGGCGCTTCGATACGGATAGGGTGAGCAGCGAGGGCGAGCGAGAGATCGTTTTGGAGACCGACGATGCGGGCGAGCTTCACGCCTTCTGCTGGCTTGAGTGCGTAGCGAGTGACGGATGGTCCGATCGTAACCTCGTCCATTTCGACTTCGATGCCGAAGTTTGAAAGTGCACGTTTGATGATGTTCGCGTTTGCCTTCACGTCTCCGACGTTTGGCTTGCCGCTATCTTTCTTGAGAAGCTCAAGTGGCGGCGGAACGTAGGACGAGTGCTTGCGAGGTTTCTTTTTGATCGATTCCTCTTCTTCGATCACGAGCTCTTCTTCTGACTCAATCTCTTCAATAGGTTCCGGTTCTGGTTCCTTCTTTTTCTTTTTGTCGGCGATCTCGGAAGCCATCGCTGCGTCGCTCGACGGGTCGTTCACGATCAGTTTTTTGCTTGCTTTCTTTTCTGCTTCGCGTTCAGCACGCCAGTCCTCGTAGCGCTCGATGAGCGAGTTGAAGATCGTGATCGTTGGTCGTGTATCAAAAAGAATGACGAGCGAAATGATGAGCAGTGCACCAAGGAAGAGGGTAGCACCGAGTGTCTCAAATGGTGCCACGAAGATGTATCCGAAGAACTGTCCGATGAGTCCGGCAAGGTGCGTGGTCTGACTTGCGACGTCGATCAGTCCGAGCGTTCCGATCAAGAAAAGCATCGAGCCAAGTGCCTGCACAAATCTGACTTCTGGTCGTCCGCTTTTTATAAAAGTGACGCCAAGCACCGCGAAGAGAAGCGGCGCGAGTGCGTATCCGACACCGAGCAAGTACACCAAAAATTCTTTTGTTGAATGTCCGACCACGCCGCCAGCACCGAATCCAGCGATGACAAAAAAGAGCGCGATCGACAAGAAAATAACACCGAGTACAGTCTGTCGAGTTTCTTCTTTTAAGCGTCGTTTGTTCTCCGGTTTTGCGCGTCGTTTTGTTGCAGTTTTGCGCGTCGGTTTTTCTTCGATTTCAATCTCCTCGTCCTCTTCTTTTTCAGTAATCTTTCGTGGCATGATGAGTAGTATTTTATCACACAAAGCCTCGATATAAGCGGTGTTGAAAAGGGGTTGTCGCGGCGCACTAAAAACCTCCGGGCATACATTTTTCTTGCCCGCGGAACCTCGCTCACGTAACAGACTTTTGTAAGAAATGCAGGGCTTGGTGACCGCTCGCTCAAACAATCCTCGGCTGCGAAAGAATGTATGCCCGGAGGTTTTTAGTGCGCCGCGCAGACCGCCTTGCGTTCCTGAGTTTAAAAGGTATACTGATGTCCGTTATAAAAAAGCAGCCGACGTTTTACGCACGACAACCCTCCCAAAAAATACCCCATGGATCAAAGAGACACACAAAAGAATACAGAGTCGTTTAAAGGACAAAGCTATACGACACAAGCAAATACAGCCTTTTACGACAGGCATACTGTCGTGTCCGTTATATCCAAAAAGACAGAGAAGATCGGCACGGCGATCTATATGGTCACGGACTTTGTTCACGAGTCAGAGCCACTCCGCTATCAGTTACGGACACTGGCGCTTGCGCTCATCACCGGAACCAAGAAGCTTGCCGCTAGAAGTGCCGAGCCGCAGCCAGTCCTCTCCGATGATATCGGTCGCACGATCGATGAGACAGTCACGTTCATTACCCTCGCTTCCACGATCGGACTCATCTCAGAAATGAACGGCAATATTCTCGTTCACGAGCTCGTCAAAATCAAAGGAGATATGATCCGAATCTATGGTGAAAAAAAGGTCATCGTTACCACTCATCCAGGCTACGCCAACATCATCCTGAAGCCCGAAATGTTTGAGATCTCAGAGGTCCCACAACAGGCTCCAGTAGCCGATAAAGGACACGAAATTTTTAAAGGACATACCACTTCAATCACGACACCTGGAGTCACTGAACAGGCCGAAAAAATGCGCAATACTGTTGAGCAGAACGAAAAAGAATTTCTCTTCAAAAAGACAGATATCGGTATGAAGATTGCACGCCGTAACGACGTCTTGGCGATTGTCCGTAACAAAGGCAAGGTCTCGATCAAGGACATTGTATCAATCCTGAAGGACACGAGTGAGAAGACGGTTCAGCGCGAACTCCTGGCCCTTGTCCGCGAAGGTGTACTCGCAAAAGAGGGCGAGAAACGGTGGAGTACGTACCGTATCGCGTCATAGTTTTGACCGCCCGTAGGGCTCCCGGCTTTGTATCAATCTATTGAAACAGTCACTACTTGTCAGGCTATCCGTATTATAGGTAGGGAAGGGGTGCCGGCGATTCGTTGATTTTTTATCGAAAACGTGGCATACTCTTTCCGGCCCTCGCGTCTCGCGAGGGTTTATCCACATCGTGGTGTTTTGTCGTTCTGCGACAGCGATACTATAATGTGGTTACGGTATTTTTCGAAGTGCGGGGCGGAGGATAGGCCTCTCGTCTTTGTATCTCTCGAAGAGTACGCGCGGAAAGGTCATTGAAAACAGCATAGCGTGAGGCATATTGAAACGGCCACACGTACTCGGTGAATGATGCGGTATGTATACACTATATATAGTGTCGTCCGCCGAAAATGTTTTTCTTGTCCGGTCCGCATTGTTTCTTGGGGGATGCCGAGACGAATACGAGATGCGAATTCTTTCGCCGCTCATTGCAGTCTCGCAGAACTCGGAAGATGCCATGTCGACACGGCAGAATGTTCTGTTCGAAAAAGTGCACGCACGGATATCATCATGTCGAGATATCCATAAAGTGCATAATTATAAAAAATCATATTCTATGACTAACGTACTCAAATCAAAAATCGCGAAAGCAGGTTTGGGACTGGTTGTTGCCCTTGGTTTGATGGCTGGTGCTTCAAACGCACTCGCTCTCACAGCTTCTGATATCGCAATGCTTCAGGCAGCGGGTATCATCAGCGCATCACAGGCAGCTTCTCTCATGGCTGGTGCAACGACGACAACTACGTCAACATCATGCTATCAGTTCACAACAGCTCTCTCAGTAGGTTCACGCGGTGCTGCTGTTACTGCTCTTCAGGAGCGCCTCAGCATCTCACCAGCTACTGGTTATTTCGGAAATCTCACGAAGGCTGCAGTCGCTGCTTACCAGACAAGCAACGGTCTCGCTGCTGTCGGTCAGGTAGGACCAGCTACTCGCGCAAAGCTTAACGCTACTTGCACGAGCACAACAACACCAGTAACTCCTACACCAACTCAGACTGGACCAGTCGCAGCAATGCTTGCTACTGACAACCCAGCTTCTGGAACTCTTGTCGCTACACAGGCTACTGCTGACCTCGCACACTTTGCGTTTTCAGGTACTGGTGTAGTAACTAATGTCACTCTTCAGCGTATCGGTGTTTCTGCAGACTCAACTCCTTCAAACGTATACCTCTTCGATGGGGCTACTCGCTTGACTGATGCTGCTTCTGTCTCAAACAATGGTATGGTTACCTTCAATAATCCTTCAGGTATCTTTACTGTAGGAGGAATGAAGACGATCAAAGTTAAGTCTGACATTGCTACAGGTACTTCAGGACAGACGCTCGGTATGAAGCTTGTTTCGTTCACAGTGAGCGGATCAACAACTGCTACCGCAGCTAATGTTTCTGGAAATATCCACAGCATTGCTTCAGCAACACTCGCAACTGTAGGAGCAGGAACAGTTACTCCATCTGGAGCAACCCTCAACCCAGGTTCGAATGTTACTCTTTGGCAGTCAACTTTGACTGTTGGCGAGCGTGATGTTATGGCTAAGCGCCTTGCTTTCCGCCAGGTTGGCTCGGCTCCATCTTCTGCTTTCCAGAACTTCAAGCTTTATGTTAACGGCACTCAGGTTGCAACAGCTGCAGGTATGGACGTTATGGGTTATGTAACCTTTGACCTCTCTTCAGCTCCAGTAACTCTTGCTGCTGGCTCACGTGTTGTCCGCGTGGATGCTGATGTTGTATCTGGTGCTTCACGCACTGTACAGCTTTCACTCCGCCAGGCAGCAGATGCTGACTTTGTTGATTCAAGCTTTGGCGTAAACGTCACTCCTACTTCAACTCCTTGGGCAGCTAGTGCAGCAAGCTACATTGGTGGAACAACCGGTGGAACTTTGACAATCGAAAAAGATGTCTCGTCTCCTTCGACTAACCTCACTTTGGGCGGTAACGATCTTGACCTCGGAACATTTAAAGTAACGGCTTACGGTGAGGCGATGAAAATCGAAACTCTCCGCGCAACGTTCACTTCATCTGACGGTACAGTCGGATCACTCCGCAACGGACGCATCCTCGTTAACGGTGTTCAGTACGGTTCATCTTCAACACTTCTTGAAGATAGCACTACTCCTGGATACACTTCATACACTTTGAACTACACGGTTATGCCGGGTACTCCAGTTATGATTTCGATCCATGCTGATGCTTACGACAACGACGGAACAAACAACCTTACTGCAGCTGACACTATCCTTGCGAAAATCGCAACTGGTTCATCTAACGTAACTCGTGTTGATTCCCTTGGTTCGTTTAGCTCTCCTGCAGCGGATGTTTCTGCAAACACTCTTACTGTAGCGGCAGCTTCGCTTACGCTCACTAAGAATTCAACATACGCAAACCAGAACACAACACTTCCTGCAACTAACTTCAAAATTGGTTCATGGAATCTCGCTGGTTCTTCGGTTGAAGATGTTCTCTTGACTACACTCTCATTCGATGTTGACGAAGTTGTCAGCACTGAATTTGATGAAGGTGACCTTACAAACATGTACGCTGTTGTGAAGAACTCATCAGGCACAATAGTTGCTCAGCCTTCACCGCTCGGCACTGTTGGCGCGACTGATAACAACTTCTCAATCAACTACACACTCATTAAGAACCAGAATCTCACGGTTGAGCTCTACGCTAACCTTGCAGACGATGGTTCTGACTCTGCTATTGACGCAGCTGACTCATTCAAGACAGACCTCACGGTTACTGGTACTTCTATGATCAGCGGACAGGCTGTCAATGCTTCTGGTGGAGATATTGATGGACAGACAGTTGCTTACGGTGCAGCTTCAATCACAGCTACTCAGGATGCTGCAACACCAGTTGCTTCTATTGTCTACGACAATCAGACTGTAACTTCTGCTGCATTCAAGTTTGCTGCTGTAACTTCAGGTTACAATGTAACTGACCTTACATTCACTCTTGCAGATGCTACGAACGTTCAGAACGTCATGCTTTATGATGGATCAACACTCGTTGCTACTCAGCCAGGTGCTGCTACTGTAACCTTCAGCGGTATTTCGTGGAATGTTCCATCAAACACCAACAAGGTTCTCACAGTTCAGCTCCAGCTCGGTACTGTAGGTGTTGGTGCTGGTACTGCAGGTGCTTCACTCCTCACTACTCTTACAGCCTTTACAGCTCAGTCTACTTCGACTGGTGTCTCGGCTGCTGGTACTGAATCAAACCCAGCTGGTAACGCAATGTATGCTTACGCTGCTGTACCAATGGTTTCAACAAACAACACAAGCTTCACATCAACACTTAACGCTGGTACAAACACTCTCGCTAAGTTCGATGTTGTTGCTAACGGTGGTACTGTGAACTGGAAGAAGATGATCTTCACCATCTCACGCGCTACAACTGGTGCTGCAACTCTTGGAACATTCAAGGTTTGGGATACTGCTGGAAACACAGAAGTTGCCGGAACTCCAACTGTCACTGACAGCTCGGGCGACAACGACTGTGCTGACGCAGCAGATACTTCATGTACAGTTGCTTTCGTTGCAACGAACGAGCAGGCTGTTAGTGGAACAAAGACTTATGTCCTCAAGGCAACAGTCGGCGGTACACTCACAACTGACGACTACTTTGCAACTTCAATTGCACAGCCTTCGAGCTTTGTAGCTTCAACTGACTACACTACTGTAGCTGGTACAAGCGCATCACTCGTATGGTCTGATGTTTCAGCAGCAAGTCACGATACAACGACTACTGACTGGAACAACGGATACCTCGTTAAGAGCCTTCCTCTTGACTCACAGACTCTTACTAAATAGTAAGTTTCTAGAGTTAAGCTTACGGCCTAACATAGGTAACGTTTGTTAAACAAAAAACCACCCTTCGGGGTGGTTTTTTGTTTTGTGGGGAGGTTTGGCATATAATCAAACCGTTATGATAAAAAATCAAAAATATATACTCATTACCATTATCGGGGTTCTTGTCCTCTCGGGAGCTGTTTTCTTGGTTGCCCGACAAGGATTTGAGAATGGTACTTCAAGCAAGGAACAGCTTTCTGTCGAGGCTCCCTTGGAAGATGGAAAGGTTCCTGTTGACTCAAAAACATCGGCTGGGGTTACTGAAGAAAAGGATACGGTAACATTCAATACAGTCATGACAAGCGCTCGAACTGCCTTTTTGAAAAAAGAGTATACAAAAGCGATCTCTTTGTATAATGAAGCACTTACCTATAAAAAGCATGCGGGTGCCTATGCGGGACTTACTGGAGTGTACTCTGCTCAGCAAGATTGGACGAATGCGCTTGTTTCTATTGATAGTGCGATAACAATTTTCCCATCCAATACGGACTACTGGGTTTGGAAGATCACCATTCTCAACGAGCAAAAGCACGCATCATTTTCAGAACTTACTTCTGTATATCAAGATGGTTTGACGAAAGTTTCTTCTGATACCAAGGTGAATCTCGTAACTTCATTTGCTCGAGTTGCTGAAAGTCAGGATAAGAAAACGGAAGCTATTGGTCTTTGGGAATACGCACAGCGGCTGTACCCCTTGAGTAAGGCGGTATACCAGTCTGAGATTGATCGATTGCAAAACAAATAGTATCGTTCACACTTTGTATGAAAGTTCGAGATGTATTTAGGATAAAAAGATCGGTGTTCCTTGGAGGAATGTTGGTGGCAGCTGCTGCCGTCGGTTTCTTTGCTGGGTATTCAGTCAGGCCATCAGTACAAATTACGAATCAAGCGCTTCGGGAGAATACGGATAAATATAATTTTATTCACCCTCTACTTGCTGTTAGTAGGGATAATATCGATATTCCAAGTCCTGATTATGTTGCGCTTTCTCGAAAGGTGGGGAAGTATATTGATGAGCAGAAATCGACGGGTAAGCTTATGAATGCCTCCGTGTATTACATACACTATGGCGAAAAAAGCGGTTCCTTTGCGTTTGATGTTGAGGAGCCGTATTCTCCCGCAAGTCTCCTGAAGGTGGTTATTATGATAGCGTATCTTAAGAAGTCTGATACTGATTCGGCTATCCTTAATCGTCAGATTGTGTACGGGGATAGCTTTGCTTCAAAAATAAACACTGCTACTTTCGAAACACCGTCGAGTCTTATTGTGGGGAAGTCGTACACTGTGAGCGAGCTTCTTGATAGTATGATTGCGGAGTCTGATAACGGAGCGATGAATGTTCTCTTTGCGAACATTGAGGATAGTTATTTGAGTAAAGTATATACAGAATTAGGCCTCCAAGGGCCTGATGAGGGTGTTCCGTATGGGATTTCAGCAAAAGATTATGCCCTTTTTCTTCGCGTGCTTTATAACGCGACGTATCTCTCGGATGCTTCTTCAGAGAAAGCACTTATGACCTTGAGTCGGGCGACTTTTGATAAAGGTCTCGTCTCGGGTATTCCAGAAGGGGTAACGGTTGCTCACAAATTTGGAGAACGTGTAAATGGTAAGGGTGATCGTATCGAATCAGTCGAACTTCATGATTGTGGACTTGTCTATCCTGCAAATTCTCCCTATCTTCTTTGTGTTATGACGAAAGGGGATAGTTTTAAAACGCTTGAGTCGGTTATCGGAGGAATTTCAAAAATTGTGTATGAGGGCTCTACGGCACAGTAAGCGGTATTCCTCGTTTGCAAATAGAGCCGGGAGAGATATATACTAACCTCATGTTGTACGTCCGCCATTTCCTCAAAATGCTCTTCGGGCTCATCCTGATGGCCGCGCTTGGCGTGGGTGGCCTCGTGCTCGCAAACCACTATTCAAAGGGTCAGACGGCCTCTGTGGGCGGTGCAGGGACCAAATAGCAGTCCTTCCGAGGCTCCTCGGGTGGCTTTTCCACCGTCTTTATTTTTTCTTGAAATATTCTTTATTGCCTGGAGAATATACTGGGGGTCGATTATCAGATTTTAAATACATACATGCTATGGCAGATAAAATAGACGCAGTCGTAGACGCGGTTTTGATATTAACCCAACAGATCGGTGATTTAACACAGAAGGTTGGTGGCTTAGAACAGAAATTTGATGGGTTGGGGAATAAAGTCGATGGCTTAGAACAGAAGTTTGGTGGTTTAGAACAGAAGTTTGATGGGCTGGGGCATAAAGTCGATGGCTTAGAACAGAAGTTTGGTGGTTTAGAACAGAAGTTCGATGTGCTGGGGCATAAAGTCGGTGGTTTAGAACAGAAGTTCGATGTGCTGGGGCATAAAGTCGGTGGTTTGGAACAGAAGTTCGATGGTTTGGGGCATGAGGTGTTGAGTCTTAAAACAACTATGGTGCGGGGATTTAATGCCGTAGACATTCGCTTTAATACCCTGGAATCAAACCTGAGGGATTTCAAAGAGGAGACTCGGCAGAACTTTGCCGACATGGATGGCCGTTTCGATGATCTAACAGAGGTACTCATGGGGAATCACGATACTCGTATCGAGGCTCTCGAGGAAAAGGTGTTCAGCTAGTTTGACTTTTTCGCCTGCGTGCGGTATTGTGCTCTTGCCGTAGATAGCTGGAGGGGATACCCGTAATACCAGCCGAGGTCGAAGTCCAGAGCGCGTATGCGCCGAGGAATTCTACGAACGGCTCCACTTTGTGGGGTCATTTTTAATTCAACAAACAAATCATGGCATTAACCAAAAACCAGAAGGAAGAGGTTATCGTCGAACTTCGGGAGAAATTGAAGAATGCAGAGACTATGGTCTTCGTAAACTTCAAGAGTCTTACCGTCGGCGAGACCAACGCATTCCGTAAGAGCTTGCGCGAAGCAGGTGTCGGATACAAGGTTGCCAAGAAGACGCTCATCGCTCGCGTGCTTGATGAGAAGGGTCTCAAAGGCGACGCTCCAACGCTTGAAGGGGAGATCGGCATTGCCTACTCTCCAGACGCGCTCGCAGCCGCTCGTGAAGTGTTTAACTTCGCAAAGGGCAAGGAACGTCCAGTGATCGCAGGAGGAGT
The DNA here is from genome assembly GCA_903869975.1 of uncultured bacterium. Taxonomy (GTDB): domain Bacteria; phylum Patescibacteriota; class Minisyncoccia; order Phycocordibacterales; family UBA9973; genus CAITQP01. The sequence continues at coordinate 11,826 of CAIQBF010000108.1, forward strand.
GTTTGAGGGAGCGTACGCAGACCGCGCACAGATTCTCGCAATCGCTACTATCCCGCCGCGCGAGGTGCTCCTCTCGCAGATCGCATACCTTCTCAAGTCTCCACTTCAGCGTCTCGCAATTGCGGTCGGACAAGTGGCAGAAAAGAAGGCGTAATTACACAGTATTATCCGTTTATTCATTCAATAAATTACCATTATGGCAAAATTTGATTCATTCCTCAGCGAGCTCGAAGGCGCATCAGTCCTCGAACTCAACGAGCTCGTAAAGGCTATCGAAGAGAAGTTCGGTGTTTCTGCAGCAGCAGTTGCAGCAGCTCCAGCAGCAGGTGCAGGTGCTCCAGCAGCAGATGAGAAGGATTCTTTTGACGTTGAGCTCACTGCAGCTGGCGACTCAAAGATCCCAGTTATGAAAGTAGTCAAGGAAGCTCTCGGTCTTGGTCTCAAAGAGGCTAAGGATCTCGTAGACGCTGTTCCTTCAATGCTCAAGACTGGCATGAAGAAGGCAGAAGCTGAAGAGCTCAAGAAGAAGCTCGAAGAGGCTGGTGCAAAGGTTACACTCAAATAATACCGCATGGTATGAGACAAAAAAGCTCCTCGCTTTGAGGGGCTTTTTTGTTGCACAAAGACCGCTCATGAGTATACTGTGCCTATGTCTATAGATACTCTCGGAGCAATTTTCAACTCTCTCGCCCGGGTAAAGATCATGCGTCTTTTCCTGCTCAATCCTCAGGCGGTGCTGGTGCCAAGTTCGGTCGCTACTCGTTCGAGTGTTCCGCCGGCAACGGTTCGTCGCGAGCTCGCGCTTCTCGCTCGTTCGGGGTTCATCATTCGTAAGAAGGAACGGCAGAGTGGGAAGAAAGCCATTGAAGGCTGGAGTATGAATACGGAGTTCGAGTATATCGACGCCATGGACAATCTTCTTTTTGGCACCGAGTTTATCGATCTCGCCGATCTTAGCAAACGTTTCAAGCGTTCGGGTAAGGTTCGTCTTCTGTTGCTTTCTGGTGTGTTCAATCACAGTCCTGGCGCTCGCCTTGATCTTCTCGTGGTAGGGGACAATCTTAAGCGTCCTGTCGTGGACCGAACTATCCGCAGTCTTGAAGCTGAAATCGGCAAGGAGCTTGCGTATGCTGTCTTTGAGACATCAGAGTTTGTGTATCGCGCAAGCATGTACGACAAGCTTATTCGTGATGTTATTGATTTCCCGCACGAAAAAGTTATCAATGTCGGCAATCTCCTTCAGCAGGTTCCACAAGTAGCTGCCTAATAGAAAGGGGGATACGGCTCTTTGTTATCCACACGAGGCGTGCTCGCTTCGGTGGTACTTGGTATAATAAGAACTGAAGGATACGAGAGGGTCGAAACCTTTCGTACAATGTTTTTATTACTATTAGCTGAAATAATTCGCAGGTATGTATATTTTTCAAAACTGGGGAGACGCGTTTACGTACTCTCTGCAGGGTCTCTGGGCAAGCTTTATTGATTTCGTCCCACGATTCCTGTTTGCCGTCATTATTTTTGTTATTGGATGGGTTATCGGTTCGATCATCGGCCGTGCTGTTGATCAGGTCATCTCAGCTCTCAAGATAGACAAGGCGCTCGAAGGAGCAGGTGCTGGCCGTGTCATGGAGCGCACTGGTATGCGCCTCAATATCGGTGCATTTATCGGTGGTATCGTTAAGTGGTTTGTTATCGTTGTATTCCTCGTTGCTTCCCTTGATATCCTCCAGCTCACAGCAGTGACTGAGTTCCTCAAGACAAGCGTTCTTGGATACCTTCC
>CAIQBF010000109.1 GCA_903869975.1 uncultured bacterium
GGATCCTCCACCAAGCTCATACCCGTTGAGGACGATATCGTATGCATTGGCACGAGCTGCCGACGGATCGGTATCGAGCAAGTGCGCATCTTCTTCTTTTACGGACGTAAACGGATGGTGCACAGCCTGAAGACCGCCTTCGTCGTTCTTCTCAAACATTGGAAAATCTACCACCCAGCAGAATGCGAGCTCGTTAGGATCATCCTTATTCACGCGCATATCTGGCTTGTCGTTTCCGTATTTTGCCATGCTCTCGGCATATGTAATACGTGGGAACGGAACAGCTTGGATTTTCTTTTCTGGGTACAAAGTCTGCACCATCGCAATATACATTGCCTCAGTGTACGAGATGATATCTTCCTGTTCTACGAACGAAAGTTCGTAGTCGAGCTGCGTGAATTCAGGCTGGCGATCCCCACGAGTGTCTTCGTCGCGCATACAGCGAGCGATCTGGAAATATTTCTCAAATCCGGCAACCATCGAAAGCTGTTTAAATTGCTGCGGCGACTGCGGAAGCACGTAAAAATTGCCCGGCCAGAGACGCGACGGAATGACATATTCGCGGCTACCTTCAGGCGTGCCTTTTGTCATCATCGGTGTTTCGATTTCAAGGAAATCATTGCGATGCATGTAGTCGCGGAAAAACGTGATAATCTTGTCGCGCATACGCATGTTTTTCTGCATGCGTTCACTGCGGAGGTCGAGGTATTTGTATTTAAGTCGAATTTCCTCTCCAACCGGCATCGTATCAACATTAAGTTCAAACGGTGGAGTCTCGGCCTTGTTCAAGACCTCAATACCAGTAACCTCAAGCTCTACATCTCCGCTTGGTACATTTGGGTTCACATTCTTTTCAGGACGCTTATTGACCTTGCCCTCGAGGCGAAGCACCCACTCCGGACGGATTTCTTTTGCGAGAGTAATAGCTTCCGTGTGCATCGGAAGCACAATGCACTGAATCTTGCCTTTCATGTCTCGAAAATCGAAGAACACCATCTTTCCTTGATCGCGGCGCACATCTACCCAGCCAGCAAGAACAACAGTCTCCCCGACATGTTTTGATAACTCGTCTGTATATATTCTATCTCTCATTTTTTGAGCGTCGGATTGGCAAACAAAAATCGCCTCTCCAAACGTATTAACTACTAATACATTTGCAGGGGCGATCTTTGTCGCGGTGCCACCCTACTTTTCGACTCATTTGCGCGCTATACCGGGCGCTCCCGTGTGCCTCGTCCGTTGTCAGCGGGGTCATCAGCCTCTCTACACTACCACATTTTAACTATCTAAATCCACCAAGTCCCGGATGGAACGCCTCACCCATCATTTCAAGCGGCAAACCGAGCACCGATGTCACCAAGAAAAGTAAATAGTAAAGCGGTGTAGCGAGAATAAAAGAAACACGGTCCTCTTTCTCCCACGCACGGTAATGCTTTTGGAAATACAAAAACGCCGTGTTGAGCGGATAATAAAACACCGCAAGGATAGAAATGATAATGAGTTTTATGCTGGTAATTATGAATCCCATATACGTGTACTGATTATGCGATCTTAAGCTTCTTAATCATCTTGGCAAAACCGCCACTGCCTTTTGCGAGTGCGTGCGATCCACGAGTGACTGTTGCGATACCGATCTTCAAATCCTTTGCTATTGTACGCTGCGATTCACCCTGAGCCAAGCGCGTAACAACTTGCCATCGAGTGCTGATTTCAACGAATTCAGATGGCGTTAGAATATCTTTCAATACCGCTTCAAAAAGGGCCTTATCCTTACTCGCAGCAAGGAGTAACGCGAGTAGCTCTGTCTGTTGTTTTTGTACGGATGCTTTCATGGATTAGAAATAGTTTATTTTGATAGCTTCACGAACCTGACGCATCGTCTCCTCTCCTATCTCCTGTGCTTTGCGAGTACCATCTCTCAAAATCTGCATGACACGCTCAGGGTCTTTTGCAAGTTCTTCACGCCGCGTACGAATCGGAGCAATAATAGTTTCAAGTACTTCGATAAGTCGCTGCTTGATTTTCACATCACCAAGACCGCCTTTTTCATACTGCGCTTTGAGTTCAGCAACTTCGTTTTGATTCGGATCAAAAATATCCAAATAACTAAAGACGACGTTCCCCGCTACAGAACCAGGATCCTCCACTCGGATATGGTTCGGATCGGTGTACATTTGCATGACCTTTTCTTTGATTATCTCTTTTGAATCCGAAAGGTAGATCGCATTGCCGAGAGATTTGCTCATCTTTGCGCCGCCATCGATTCCGACAAGTCGTGCGGTCGA
>CAIQBF010000110.1 GCA_903869975.1 uncultured bacterium
GCTCTTGATGATACTTCCTTTTGAATTTGCTTATAGATTCATCCTTATCTTTAATCCGATACAGAACAGTTTGAATTTCGCACTCATCACCAACCAAAGAATTTAGTAATGATCTGTAATACTCACCTGCATGATTCAGAGTTTGGAAATTATCCAAGTAAAATTTTTCAAAATTTTCAATTTCTCCTTCTAAATCTTTTGAGGCCATATAGATATGCGTCACAAACATTAATAATAACTAACGCTCTTCGGAGTCCGGACCTATCTCAAACTAGCTGGGGTACAAGGATTCGAACCTCGATTAAAGGCTTCAAAGGCCTCTGTCCTACCATTAGACGATACCCCAAAATGGAAAACTCTTACAGCTTATCCGAGTATCTTTATGAGCGCAAGCTCAAGCGGAAGTTCCTCGATATACGCATAGCGCTGTTCCCTTACGGCGTCGAGCAGGACGAGGAGCGTATTTGAGCTCAGGTTCTTGGATTCGGCTTTTGACATCTTCAGGATGAATGCTTTCTCCTCATCCGAGAGGCCGTCGTACTCGCCTTTGGTGAGGGCGGGAGCGACCTTGATGAGCAAGATCCTTCGGAGCGTGTGGAGGACGAGTTCAAGGAGCGTCTTTGAGGACATATTGGAAGCACGGGCTTTCTCGACCGTGATGAGCGCGTCTTGGAGTGCGCCGCGGGCGATGCTCTCGATGATATCGTGAACGATAGGGACTGGCGGCGTGCCCGTAATGCGAGCGACGTCGTCGGCAGTGACGGTCTTGCCGTTTGTGGAGCTGATCACCTTCTGGAGCGTGCCAAGCGCGTCACGGAAGCCGCCATCGGCAAGCATGGCGATGAGGTCGCTTGCACCGGCGCCGAGCGTGACCTTTTCCTGCTTGGCAGTCTTTTCGATCACGGTACGAAGGACAGCGGCCGATGGTTTCTTGAATACAAAGGTCTGACAGCGCGAGATGATAGTCTCAGGGACTTTCTCGAGTTCGGTAGTCGCAAGAATGAACACCACGTGTGCTGGTGGCTCTTCGAGTGTCTTGAGAAGCGCGTTGAATGCTTCCTTGGTGAGCATGTGCACCTCGTCGATGATGTAGACCTTGTAGGGCGATTCAAACGGCAAGGTGCCGACATTCTCACGGAGCTCGCGGATGTTGTCGATACCGCGGTTTGAAGCGGCGTCTATCTCGTAGAGGTCGCTCGGGCTCGTGCCGATGGCACGAGCCACGATGCGAGCGCTCGTAGTCTTGCCCGTACCGCGCGAACCGGAAAAGAGATACGCGTGAGCGAGCTTCCCTTTTTGGAGCGCTCCTTCAAGCGCCGCTACGATATGTTCCTGACCGACGAGATCGCTAAAAGCTTCAGGACGGTATTTGCGGTAGAGGGCTTGATCGCTCATATATGAGGAGGATTATACCAGTCGAAGCCCAATCGGTATATTTGACATATATAGGTAATTATTATATTTTGATGTTAATCAAAAACATTCTTTATATGGACTACATACTAGCAAGAGAGACTTTTGAAAAGCTCTGCCGGAAGATTCACGGAAGATCCGATGAATTTTGTTTTCAAACCGAACCTGCCGTAGGTGCTTGGTGCTTTTTTCCGGTTCGCATAAGCGATCAGGGGATCAAGAACATGAGCCAGCACACCTCAATGCCAATAATGGCATTAACATTACCGGCAGAAAAAGTACAAGTACAGCGAACGTTTTTCGCAGTCTCGTCAAAGCACACAATAGTAGAATTGTATCAAAGGAATCCTCCCGCAGGATCAGAACCCGTACTAATTACCAAGATACGATGGGAAATCCTGGGAGAATGGCTTATTTTCATACGGGAGAGGCCACACAACAGTGCGCGACCCACGTTTGAAGTAACCCTTTGTAAAAGCACAGACATTCTGAAGATAACCTTCGATGACCACTTAAGAGACACCGCTGCTTCAAATTAATGCGGCATTCACAAAAACGCTTTCCTCCTTCATGCGGGAAAGCGTTTTTTATATTCACCCAAAAAGTATCTACTTGCTCAGCGTATGCGTATTCAAAAATGCCTCCGCGACAGCTTCTACCTCGCTCGCATTGGTACAGAGCATGAATTTCTCGCGCAGTTCCATCGCACCCTCGAAATTGTTTACATATGCCTTGTAGTGCTTTTTCATGATCGCAAAACTTTTGATACCGCCGAGCAATTCTTCGTACAGTTTCGTATGTTCCACCATGACGCGGATTTTTTCTTCTGGAGTCACGTGCTTCTTTTCTTGATCAAAAAGCCATGGATTGCCGAATATGGCGCGGCCAAGCATGACGCCGTCGCAGCCGGTTTCGGCCACTTTCTGTTTGGCATCATCGAGGTCTTTGACGTCGCCATTGCCGAGAATGAGCGTATCTACCTTGAGCCGATCGCGAATCTCAACAACCTCTTTCACATGTTCCCAGCGAGCAGGCACAGCAGACATTTCTTTGCGGGTGCGGCAATGAATCGTGAGCGCGGCGATATCTTCCGCAAGAAGTGCGGGGATCCAAGTATCGATTTCGTTTTTATTGTAACCGATGCGCGTTTTGACGCTGATCGGCAGGTTGGGCGCGCCACGCTTGGCAGCGCGAATGATCTCGCACGCGAGTTCGGGGTTACGTATCATCGCGGCGCCGCAGAGCTGCTTTTCGATAGACTTATCTGGGCAGCCCATATTGATATCGATACCATCGAATCCAAGCTCCTGACACAGGCGGGCAGCTCCTTCCATCTTCTCTACCCGTGATCCAAAAAGCTGCGCCACGATAGGGTGCTCATTGTCTCCAAAACGGAGATCGTGTCGCAAGACTTCCCTCCCAGGACTCATGAGTCCGTCGGCTGCGACGAATTCGGTCCAGAATACATCAGGACCACCGCCGGGCTGACCATGGCGCGAGTACTTTGCGATAATCTGCCGAAAAGAAGCGTCGGTGACATCGGCCATCGGCGCAAGCGCAAAAAAGGGTTTATTGAGTTTTTTCCAAAAGTTCTGCATTGTCTTTCCAGTACTGATTCAGGTGTTCGATCGTCATTGCTTTCGCCATGACTTCGGCATAATAAGCTTTCAGCGGCCCATCTTGCAAGTCCTTGGTATAGGAGAAGGCTTTACCCCAGCGAGCCTCTCGCAGTTTCTCGGCGATGGCATCTTTTGAAAAAGTCACTTCGTTGAAATCTACGAGAGCCACGGTGCCATCAGGAAGCACGCCACAGTTGCGAGTACAATTGAAAATGATATCTGAAAACCCGTGTCTCCAAGTAGTAAAGATGTGTTCGATATACGCATCCACAGCACGCTTGTTCTCTTCGAGAGAATGGGTAGCAAAGTACTGGTCGAGTATAGTCACGGTTTCCTGAGAATACGACCGATTAGATATGCGCTCTGGTTTTGCAAGAAAATCCGCTCCCGCAAATACACGCAAGAGCAGTGCTGCCTGCCGCTTGTGCATATGTACATACCGAGGCGTATGTCCGGAAGAAAGATGCAGTACATACTGATGCGCGAGCGGCTTTTCTTTTTTGAACACGCGGCCGTCGCCCTTGTCGTATACAATATACGTATACCCTCTACGAGAAATGCATTTCATAACTAATTCTCTCCAGCGAATTTGTAATACACCTTGTTAGGAAAACGCAGATCGAAATACTCCAGGCTGCCTTTGTTCTTGGCGAGCGCTTGACTGAACTCTTCTTTCTCAAGTGCAGCCGCGAGATTGTCCGCAAGCGTCTGATACACAGCATCGTGCAGGAAGCGCACGCGAGCCGTTGAGCCACCGTCCACATCAAGCACGAGCGCATCTTCCCCACTCTCTCCAATCACAATAGCTCGCACGTTGAAACCGAAACCAATCATGCGTTCCTGAAAAGCAAGCAATGTCTGGAATGTTTTCTCGTCGAGAAACGTCTGGCCGAGTGGAGCCGCCCCTGATGGAATGTGTCCACCGAAAAAGCGCGGATACACATTGCCGGAATAGTTTGGAGCATGCGAAATAATTTTTGCTGCCTCGTCGGTGAAGTAGCACGGCGTGGTAATGTCTGCAATCACTGGATCGCCACTGCACCAGAGTGCCGTACCGCGAACCTCAGAAATATCAATACGCAGCGTTGTGAGATTTTCACGATACACAGAGATCGAGTGAATGCGGGGAAACGCAGCGAGAATGCTCGCTTTGATCTTGTCCTTCGGGTATAAAAACGAAACCCTATGCGGAATTATATATGCGTAGTTTCCGACAAGATACTCCTCTGCTTTTGCCATAAGATCGTCGTCATCGAGAACTTGGTTGCCCGACACGACGACGGTGTGAATCTGAAACCGCGGACGATGTGCTGCATAGATAGCTCCGCTGATGACAACAAGAAAAAGTGCGAGAACCAGTCCCCACATGCGGCGGCGCAGCGTCCGGCGCTTTTCCCGAAGCGCGCGAAGTTTGGGCGACTCTTCAATATGCCGTTTGAGTGGAGAAACGTCGCGCTTCATAGATTGCTTTGTACGCACCTTATCCTATGTACTCCTTTCCAAAATACGGACGAAGCACTTCTGGAATACGCACGCGACCATCTGCTTCTTGGCAGTTTTCGATGAGCGATACGAGAATGCGCGGTGTTGGGATAGCGGTGTTGTTGAGTGAGTGCGCGTACTGCATGCGGCCTTCAGCGTCCTTGTAGCGGATGTTGAAGCGGCGCGTTTGAAAATCATGGAAGTAGGAAGCCGATGCGATTTCGCGATACGTATTCTCTTTTGGAACCCAAAGTTCAATATCGTATTTCTTGACCTGTCCAAGACCGAGGTCGCCGCCACAGTTGATCACCGTGTGGTATGGAATACCAAGCGACTCGATATACTCTTCTGTATTGCGGCGAAGTTCTTCGTGAGCGCGCACGGAAGTCTCGTGCGAAGCTTCACAGAGAACGACTTGTTCGAATTTATAGAATTCATGCACGCGAATGAGACCCTTCACATCTTTTGAGTAGCTGCCTGCTTCGCGGCGATAGCATGGTGAAAATCCAAGATACTTGATCGGAAACTGCTCCTTTGAAAGCACCTCATCGGCATGCATACCCATGATCGGCACCTCGCTTGTACCCACAAGAGCATCGCCGTCCTGCGTCATATAATAGTCTTCGACATCGCCCGGCAAATGTCCGGTACCATAGAGGTTCTGCTTGCGAACGATCATCGGAGGAAGGACTGGCGTAAACCCGCGCTTGCCGAAAAAGTCCATCGCGTAATTCCAGATAGCAAAACACAAACGCACTCCGTCGCCAGTAAGGAAGTAGCCGCGGAAACCGTGCACTTTTGTACCACGCTCGAAATCCACCATCTTGAGTGCGTTCATTATTTCGATATGGTCTTTCGGCTCGAATGCAAAGCTGGGCTTCTCTCCCCAGACATGCACTTCTTGGTTTTGAGCGTCGCTCTCGCCATCAGGCACTGTCATGTCAGGCACGTTTGGCACCTGGAGCATGAGGTCTCGCCATTCAAGCATGATCTTTTTGAGCTCCTCCTCTTTCTCCTCAGCGTGCGCTTTGAGCGGACGAAGTTCAGCAAGCAAGCGCTCACGAGCCTCAGGGTCAAGAGGACCAGCCATACCATCGCCGATACGCTTCTGTTCGGCACGGAGACTCTCCGTGAGCTGCAAGGCTTCACGACGGCGTTCATCAAGAGCGATAAGATCGTCAAGATTCATTTTGACAAACTTTTTCTGTATAGCAGCCTTCACGAGGTCCGGATTTTCACGGATGAATTTGATATCCAACATATACTTAAAATCCTAGCATAAAGGGTGTTCCGGCGAAAGCTCTTCGTGATATACTTTTTATATTATCGGCCGTAGCAGTTCTTTGTCATTTTTCTCATATATATGAATTTCAGCATCCAAACCATCGTGCCCGAAAACTACCCTTCGCAACTACGAGAGATCCCGGAAGTACCCGTGACTCTCTCGATTGTCGGCGCACCGCTTGATCCGGAAGGTCTCTATCTATCAGTAGTAGGTTCGCGAACACATACCACATACGGAGCCGACGTCTGCGACAAGCTTATTCGAGGACTTGCCGGTTCCGGAATTATAATCGTCTCCGGTCTCGCACTCGGCATCGACAGCATCGCCCACCGCTCCGCGCTCAAAGCTGGACTCAAAACTATCGCGTTCCCGGGTTCCGGACTCAGCGAGAAAGCGCTCTACCCTGCGACCAATCTCTCACTCGCAAAAGAAATCCTTGCAGCGGGTGGCTCTCTCGTATCTGAATTCAAAGCCGATGAAAAACCACGCGATTGGTTTTTCCCCCAGCGGAATCGCCTCATCGCGGGCATCGCCCGCGCCGTACTTGTAATCGAAGCCGCAGACAAAAGCGGTACCCTTATCACCGCACACCTCGCACTCGACTATAATAGAGAGCTTCTCTCAGTACCGGGACCCATCACAAGCCCGACATCGCTCGGTACCAACCTGCTCATAAAACAAGGAGCTGTACCGATCACGCGAAGCGAGGATATTCTCGAAATTTTCAATCTCAAGCAAGATACGCTCTTCAGCGAAAAAGAAATCGATCTCACGAATCTCTCTCGTAATGAAAAAGAAATCATGGCATTACTCAGTGAGCCCCTGAGCCGCGACGATATACTGAACACGATCGAAACGTCCATCAGTGAATTGAACTCCCTGCTCTCAGCGATGGAAATCAAAGGGCTCATCAAAGAGGAGTACGGAGAAATGCGACGTATTTGACGTACCACGCCCAAATAGGTAAATTGTGGGTAACCAAAAATCTAACAAATGAATACGACTAGACCAGTACTCGTAATCGCCCAAAAAGGACGCTATTACAGAGCAACACCCGACAATGAAAAAGCGATATTTGAAATATCAGAGGAAAGCTTTTCTCCGGAATCGTTGATTCCTTTCGGAGTAACCC